>JBFIJS010000475.1:0-4116 GCA_041600595.1 Saprospiraceae bacterium
GCATTCAGGCTGTCTCTTCTGACGGAGGCGATCCGCACCCGGATCGAATCCGGAGAAAAGGGCAGGCCCAGACTGTCGGTCAATATCGGTGGCAGATCCGACCAGGCAAAACCAATCAGCAGATTCGACTCGGTCGTATTGTTCTGGGGATAGGTCATGGGAGCCCTGCGTTCTACGATGGGTGGTGTAAACCGGAACAATGCAGCAATGCCAAAACCAGCGGGGTCGTTGCCATTGGCGGCTAAAAATTCCACCTGACTACTACCTACCCGGAAATATGCCTCGGTGCCCAACGCATTGTCAATAACAACGTGTGTGGCGGCAGGGATATCGCCAAAGACGCTGCCTTCACTGGCGTTGCGGAATACCGTTTCGTTTTGAATTCCCACATTTAAACTGGTAAAATCCCAGTCAAAAGGGCCGCCGGCCGCCTGCACATCGATACCCGTCGGGGTGAAATCAACCGCCGTGCGCAGGGTATCCCCTGCGACGGGAAAGGTCGTGTTGGTAACGGTAATCTGGGCTGCAAGCCAACCCGTGATGAAGAGTTGTGAAATAAAAAGTAAAGATTTTTTCATGGTCAGCATGTTAGATTTTTGGTTGATAAAAAAGACTTGGCCGGAAATTGTCTTCAGTATTTTGCAAAACAATATTCCTGATCGCCGGTGCAAAATAGTGGAAAATGGGTTGCGTATATGTGGGTGTACAGTGATTGGACCTGTGTATTTCCAAACAGGATTCAAAGATAATGTTTTGCCCTAAGAATCTGCCTCCTCCCTCCACGTTTATGCCCCTCTGCCGGTTCTTTTAGCTGCTATGGTTGCTTTTATTTTAAACGTCAGGATGATTAGGGTTAGGAAAAAACTGATACCATTGGCCAAAATGATGGGCCAGTCTTTTTTAAAAACACCATATACCAACCAAAGGCCAATGCCAGTCACCATCATCAGGTACATGGGAAATGACAGATCGCCGGTAGAACGAGTCTTCCAGGTTTTAATGACCTGAGGCATGAAGGCGCTGGTCGTGAGTAGAGCGGCAACGATGCCAATGACGGTAATGTAATCCATTTGCATTAAGGTATGATAAAAGGGTGAAACAAGGATGTGCCCATGGCATTGGTCTCCCGGGAATTATCGGCGTGAGACAGATGCCCGGGAAAAAGCAACTGATAATGTGCGAAGCAGGTTGACTGTCGTTTCTTGGCCACGGCCCAACCGGCTCCTCGTGTGATTTCTGGAAAGGCGTCTTTTCGCCTGTGGCGTAAAATTAAATTTTACCACAATGGCACAAAACATAAAGCTTCAAACAACGCTTCATCTTTTTGCTCTTCCGCTTAATTATTTCGTTGCCTCGCAGATTCAATGATTTATAGCAACGATACCAGCAAGTGAAACCTGCCTTTCTTTATTTTCCAAAAAAAGAAATCCCGAATTCTCAATTAGAAAATTCGGGATAACACCGAAGCCAGGTTTTAACCTCCGGCAAGCAATTCTGACGGCCATGTTCCTGACTGACGGAACGGTACAGCACGGCTACGCTTTCGTTTGGTCTCGGCGAGTAAGGAAAATAAAACTATGCGGCACTCACCGTCGGCTTGTTGTACTTATTATTGTTGACCGGATACAGCATCAGCAAAGCGCTGATGATGATGATATTTTTCATGATGTACTGCCCGACCAGGGTCAGGGTAAACGGGGCACCATTGAATGAAAGCTCGGGAAAGAAAAGCAACGGGGAAAACGTCATGAGAATGTGTACCAGCGCCAGGGTCACAACGCTGCGTACCTGCCAATTCAGAATCAGGCAAAGGCCCACCAATACTTCCCAGACGGCCAGCAAGATAATACTCACCTGATCGGGGATGAGCCCGAAAGTCAGATAATGGATCGTATCTTTTGCCAAAGCATCAGCCGGACTCAAACCAGGGAAAAATTTTAAAGCCCCAAACCACAAATAAACCAACCCGATACTAACGGCCAGCATTCTTGTCTTGTTGATGTTTTTGCATATAGTTTCCATGAGATCTGATTTTTATACAACAGCCGATATTCTGTAAACAGTAATAATGCAAAACAAAATAAGGGCTGTTATTATTTTTTTTTAAAATTGACCAAACAGCAGGGCGAATTGAAAATTCAGTAAATCCATCCGCACGCTCGGCTCGACTTGAATCATTTGAATACGAGCAAAGCTGAACTTATTTTAAAAGATGTTTAAAACCGCAATTCGGGCAGCATTCTCAATGCCCTGGATTTTGGTTTGCCAGCAGCCGGTACGAAAAGTTTAAACTAATCAGATAGTCAGCAAAAGCAGCATCCCCGTGCCGGTAAACTCCGGTATTCAATGTACGCTGCTTGTCTTCGTAGCTCCGCGTCCGGTTTCGCACCAATGCAACGGGTACGCTAAGATTGATGGCGTACATATTCCAATTGTAACCAATACCCGGCTCGACAGACAAGGCGTAGCCCGGCCTGCGGTATCCGGCACTTCCCCCGACCAGGTCATTTGCGGGCACTCCCTCAAACCTGCCTCCCAGGTAAGTATTAAATCCGCGAAACTTCGTGTTGAAAAATGCACCAATACGGACGCCAAACTGGTCCGGGCAGGAAAATTCACTATTCCCGTTTCGGGTAAGGACACCATTCGACTCCTGGAAATTAAACAGGTAAAACAAGTTAGTACTCAGCACAACGGAAGACGACAAAGCGTGAAAGCCCTGCACGTCGGCGGTCAGTCCCGTTCCTCCATCGCCTGGTTGTATGGACTGGTCGACAACCTTTTCTACATCCTGGTCTTTGTTTTCTCCCTGATTGTAAAAGGTATCGGTGTAGTCATACTGGCCCGTCGGCAACTTTACGCCGAGGCTCAAGCCATAATTGAAAGAATGATGTTTTTTGGGGTCAAACAGCCAGTAGCCTACTCCAAGCCGCACATCTGCCAGTCCCCGGGAAGAAGTCTGATGCCTTTCCCCCAAACCATTTGGAGGGTTGCCACCATGTTCGTACATGGATGAACGGTTGTGAAAAACAAATGGCAGAACCGCAGATGCAAATACCCGGTCCGAGATGCCATATTGCAGGGAAAAATCGAGAAAGAACGAATGGTTGATCACTTCCGTACCCTCTGCCACCCGGTAGGTTTCCTCTTCGCTTCCTCTGAAATGCCGGAAGGATTTGAAATATCTGAAACCACTGTTCCAGGAGAACTCTCCTTTAGCCACGGTATTACTCATATCAGTGTAAGCCCCCAGACTACAGGATGAACCACCGCGGATGGCTACACAACCTTGTGCTTGTGCGGCCTGCCAACCCATCAAGGCAAATAGGAAGCTAACTAATAATGTAAAATGTTTCATTTTCATCTAGTTGATTTGGTTTAAGTAATTAGAGACAAAGCATAAATGCTTCGAGGTCTTCTTTTTCTTCTTTGGTTAATTTCAGTTCTAAGGTCAGGTTGAAAAATTCAATAGCATCCGCTAAAGTCGGGCAGCGTCCGTCGTGCAGATAGGGAGGAGAATCTTTGATGCCCCGCAGAGGGAAGGTTTTAATCGGGCCTTCCGGGCGGCCAACATAAAAGCGCTCCACTTGCAGGTCGTGCATATAGTCGTCGGTGAAAGCCGGGCCGCTATGGCACTGAGCGCATTTTGCTTTACCCCAGAACAACTCCTCGCCTCTCAGTTCCTGCTCTGTCGCCTTGGAAGCGATCAATTTACCCAAAGGTCCGAGTTTGGGAGCCGGTGGGAAATCCAGGATAGCATTGAAATCGCCCATCCGGTTGGAGACGGTTTTTTGGTGGGCCCGCGGCCCGATGGCTTGCATCATACCCGGGTCGCCATCAAAGTACTCTTCAATTTCTGCGAAGTGATCCATGCTCCGGACGGAGCGCTTGGAGGACAATTGCATGAGGTTGTAATTGCCCCGCATACTTGGCGTCTCAACCCTGAGTCGGGCCAGGTTTGGCCTTGAGTCGGGGGCCAGTTCGAAAGCACCATTGGTATGCCCGTTGACGTGACAAGAGAAACAGGCAACTCCCTCGCTCGGCTGTTCAGTGATCCGGTGCGTCGTATGGTTGAACCACGTGGTAGCGGTAGGTCGCAGCAATTCTTTCAAACCC
>JBFIJS010000476.1:0-4109 GCA_041600595.1 Saprospiraceae bacterium
GGATAAAAAAAAGCGGCTTCGGCATGGAAACCGAAACCGCCCGTTGGAATTCTTCCGGACTCTTCAGACTGCTTCTGCAAATCCTGAGATTTGGCAGTCCTTTTATTGAGGCACCTAAAAAAACGGTGCAGGAAATATTTGGGTAATGCAGGGTTTTAAGTCAGCCCGCAAGAACAAATTATTTTGAAGAAATGGCGTAGGAAAATCCTAACAACCAGAAAACCTGCAGCGGATTGTCACCTTCGCTCAATCCTCCTCTGCCATCCTGAATGGCTGCCAAAGATTCTTGCTTGTTGCCACGCAGGCCGAGGTCGAAGCCAATGCCCACTCCTTTAATGGCAGTACTGAGACCATTGATCCAGGTGTAATTGCTCAAGTCGCTGTTCTTATAGCTCAGGAAACCGGATAGGTTTGATTTCCAGGTGATGTTCTGTCCGATTTTGGTGTTGTAATCTGCGACCACTTTGGCACCCAAAGAAGACTCAAAGTCAAAACCGGAATCAGAGAAAACAAAATTATAGTTGAGGGGATGAATCACCACAACCAGGTTGCTCATTGGCGTCCAGGTGGCCCCTACCCCAAGATCGAGGTAGCCCGGGTCGTTTAAACGGCCGTCCAGAACGGATGTACGGTATTCGCCCAGAGAAGAGATGGCCCATTTATCAGTCAGCTTCCAGCCGTATAAAGAAATAAAGTTAAAGGCATCTGCCGTTACCTGAAAAGAGTCGTCGTCATCAGCTTTATCTTTATTGTCAAATTTTTGCCAGCCCAGGGTCAGGTTGGCATTGTTCCGCCAAAATGACTTTTCCCAGTCGGTATTAATAAAACCACCCATTGACGTACCGATATTGATGGCGGAGGTGTTTGGGTCGTTTTTGGAAAGCCAGTCGTTGAAGTTGGCGAAATTTAAGCCCACCGTACCCGACAAACCTTTTTTCACCCGTGGGTAAGGCGTCAGTTTTTCCGTGATGGCAGCCACCTCGCCTTTCAGTCCATCTACTTTTCCCGTCAGGGCTTTTAATTCGGATTGCAGCTTAGCCAGTTCTGCGGCTTTGGCTTCTTTTTGCTGGGTTAATTCCTCCGTTGTCTGAGCGCTTACAAACTGAAAAGAAACAGAGAGAATAAACAATGTGAGTAACAGTGATTTTTTCATTAATTGTTAGTTTTAAATAATTGATTTTGAGTTCATTATGGTAGATCGACGCATATTAACAGTATTAACATGATGTCTCCCTTTGGTCCGTGTAATTTTGTGAGACTGCCTGGAAAAACCTGGCGGCTGTTGTGTTAGACTGCCAAAGCGAAAATGGTCACCCTTTTGTGGAAAAAAATAAAGGTATAGATCACCCTTTCCACTTAAACGACTGGTTATCAATAGCTCGCATCGTGCATAAAATTCCGTCGAGGTGATCGTATTCATGTTGTATCAGCTCGCTTAAATCTCCCTCTACCCGCAATTCATGTGACTGCCAGTGTTCATCCAGGTACGTCAGCTTCAAAGCCTGGTGCCGTTTTACCCGAACCAGCAGATTGGGAAAAGACATGCAATCGTCCCACAGGGTAAAAGTCTCTTCGCTCAAATCAGATAATACCGGATTGATGATGACCATCGGGCGGTCGATATTCAGGTAAAATAACCGCTTCATGATGCCCAATTGTGGCGCAGCAATACCCCGACCAAAGTCATACTTTTCGCGGACTTCCTCCATGACCCGGTGAAGATCGGCTACCCAGCCTGACACCAGTGGCTTTTCGCTTTCGACCACCGGCGTACAAACTTCGTACAGCCGCGGATCACCGAGCAAAAGCAGGTCGTTCAATGTTTTCATAATTTGGATGGTCTTATTAGCAACTGATAAATTATTTCTCCCTGTTTTCATCCCTACATAAGCGCCCGAAAAATCCACTCGCAGCCAACCTCCCTCTGCCTGTACTTCATTTTGCAAAACTATTTAAATTAGCCAGAAGCAGTATACGCCTACGGCAAAAGGAAAACCATCGCTTCATCTATCTATCATAAACAATTGATTAAAAATGTTTTACAACTGACAAAATATTTACAAGTTGCCAACTCCAAAACTCTTGTTATCTTGCCGCCGCATTGGCAGATTATGGCAAAAGACAAAATTTATAGTGCAGGTTGGCGGATCAGAAAAGCCTATTGGACAACCACCGTGGTGATGTTCAGCTATTTCAAGCTGTTTCTGCTAAAAAAGATATTCGGCAAAAAATATTACGAAAAGCGCATTTTCAATCTCCACGTAAAAAATGCCGAGCGGGTAAAAAACGCCATCCTTGAGTTGAAAGGGTTGTTCATCAAAATGGGCCAGCTATTGTCCATTCTCTCCAACTTCCTCCCCGATGCCTTCCAAAAACCCCTCGAAGAGCTACAGGATAAAATCCCCCCCCGGCCGTTTGCGGAAGTGGAGCAACGCATCCTGCAGGAGCTGGGAAAACGTCCCGACGAACTCTTTCACAACTTTCAGGAAATCCCGCTGGCGGCTGCCTCCATTGGACAGGTGCACCGAGCCGAACTACCCGACGGCACCCTGGTGGTGGTGAAAGTACAGCACCACAATATCGAAGATATTGCCAGCGTCGATATGGAAATCATCCGCAACCTCAACAAGTTGGTCGGTTGGTTTTTCGAGATCAAAGGGCTCGATTATGTCTATTCGCAGATCCGGAAAATGATCGAGGAAGAACTGGATTTTCACCAGGAAGCGGCCTCCATGCAGATCATTGCCACCAACCTGCAGGACGAAGCGGGCCTGGTCGTACCACAGGTTCACCTCCCCTACTCCACCGGCCGGGTCATTACCAGTACCTGGCACGAGGGCGTAAAAATCTCCAACATTGAGCAATTGGACGCCTGGCAGGTGGACAAACAGGATCTGGTCGCCCGCTTGTTGAAAGTCTATTGCAAAATGGTTTTCAGCGATGGGTTTTACCATGCCGACCCGCATCCCGGCAACATCCTCGTCAAATCGGACGGCACCATCGTCCTGCTTGATTTCGGAGCCGTGGCCGCCTTGGGTCAGAAGCTAAAAGACGGCCTGCCCCAACTAATCGAAGCAGCCATTAAAAATGACAATACCCGGGTCATTACCACGATGCGGAATATGGGATTTTTGGCCGAAGGCCAGGAGGCTAATGAAATGTCCGAAAAAATGATCAATGCGCTGCGGAATTTTCTCCAGAATGAAGTCAAACTGAACGGCCTTGATTTTAAAAATATCGAAGTTGATTTTTTCAACAACAGCCTGCTCGACCTCTTGCAGGATATTGGCTTCGGCGGCATCTCCGGCACCGTACAAATGCCGAAAGACTTTGTACTCCTCAACCGGACCCTGACCCTGCTTTTGGGAATTTCCAACTCCCTTGCCCCCGAACTGAACCCCTTGCAGGTGGTGCGGCCCTACATCAAAGAATATGTGTTGGGTGAAACGGATGATTTGGTGGGCATGGTCAGCGGTTTTTTCCGCAAAAGTCTCTCGACCGCTATCGGCATCCCCGATGAATTGCACCGGGTGCTGCAACTCATCGAAAAAAATAAGCTGGTCACCCGAACACCGGATATCAAAGACAGCGCCCGGCTTTTTTATCAGGTTGGGCAGCAATTTCTCTATGCGCTGCTGATTATTGCGGCGACCTCTTTTGGCTATTTATTTTGGAAAAACGGAGACCAGGAAATGGCCCGCTATGGCTTCCTGGCCACGGGCCTTTTTTTCCTGATGCTGATCAGAAGTATTCGCAAAGGCAATCGCATTCACAAACGGTTATTCTGAGTAACCACTAAACGCCGCATGGACAGTAAGTCTCTTCAAGCAGAGCAAGCGTTTCGACCAGATTTCCTTGTTCTTATGTCCGGGAAATGAGCAGCCAATTGGTTGCCCACTCGTACCGAAGCAGTTGGCGAGCTTGCCGTTCAGCACACTTTACCTAAATTTATCGGGAAGTTAAAACCGGGATTGCCCCGTAAAATTTCGTTGCCTGCCGAGGTTCTCTATCTTTGTCCGGATGCTATCATGACCAACCAATACAATCTGACATGGAAGAACCAATGAAAAACCTGTCTCCGGTGGCCGAAGCTATCGAAAAAAACAACC
>JBFIJS010000477.1:0-4104 GCA_041600595.1 Saprospiraceae bacterium
CTTCCAGGAAGACTTTCATCACAACATTCTTAAACTTATCGCCGGATGGCCGTAATTAAGGTTACGCCATGAAACGCGTCGATGGTCCGGTTCTTTATCGGCAGACAGATAATCCATTCTGTGAAAACAGGTTCCGGTACCGGACATGCTGGAATTCGATAAGATCCCATTGGATGAATCTATGGCAAACACTGTTTAATGCCCAAATAATAACAATTATAACTAATGACACCTGAAAAAGAGATAGCCCTGCTTAAACGAAGGCTTGAAAGGGAAATTAAAGCCCGCAAGCAGGCTGAGATGGTCCTTGAGAATAAAGCTTTGGAACTCTACCAATCCAATCAGCAACTGGTGTCTCTGAACGAGAGCCTGGAACAACGGATCGCCGACCGAACCAAACAATTGGAAGCCAGCGAGAAGCGATACCGGCAAATCGTGGAAAACGCAACCGACATTATTTACCGGGCCGATCGCCATGGCGTTTTTACCTACGCCAACCAAAAGGCTGCAGCCGAACTGGAATGTCCGCTGGAAGAAATCATTGGCAAGCATTTTACCTCCGTCGTGCATCCTGACTACCGGGAAAAGGTCACCAACTTTTATCGGGAAATAACCCGGAAAAAGACCATTCACTCCTACTTAGAGCTCCCAATCGTAACGCCATCCGGCGAAACAAGGTGGCTCGGCCAAAATGTACAGTTGATTATCATCAATGGTGAAGTCTCCGAACTAACAGCCGTAGCACGTGATATTACGATCAGGAAAGTAACGGAGGACGCACTGGCTTCTACCCAGTTGCGACTGACAAAGCTCATTGCTAATCTGCAGTCGGGTATTTTAGTGGAAGATGAAAACGGAAAGATCATTCTTACCAATACCCGGTTTTGCACTAAATTTAATAACGGTAACTCTCCGGATGCATTGATCGGGAAAGTTCGCACCCAATCGGTTGAGCAGGCCAGGCTGTTATTCAAAGATCCCGAAGCGTTTGCCGCAGGTGTCGAAGCATTGGTTCGCAAAAAGCAAATGAAGCTGGGGGAAGTGTTGGAGCTGGCCAACGGCGAAGTGTACGAACGCGACTTTATCCCTATTTTGGTTGATGATAAATACCTGGGGCATTTGTGGCAATACCGGGATGTTACCAAAACCAGACAGGCCGAGGAAGCCCTGCGGGTGAGCGAGGAAAAATACCGCGGTATCCTGGAAAATATGGAACTCGGACTGATGGAGGTGGACAATGAGAGCAACATCGTTCGGGTTTATGATCATTTTTGTAAAATGACTGGCTATGAGGCAAGAGAGCTGCTGGGAAAAAATGCCAATGAAATCCTGCTGCCAAAAGAGTTCTTGTCGGTTATGAACAAGCAGAACAGAGATCGCCTGGCCGGCAAAGCTGGAAATTACGAAGTACAGATCATCTGCAAAAACGGAGAAAGAATCTGGGTACTGATTTCCGGAATGCCGGTGTACGATCAGTCGGGTAAGGTAGTCGGTAGCGTTGGCATCCATTACGATGTCTCTCAGCAAAAACGGCTTCAGCAACAATTGTTTGAAGCCCGCCTGAAAGCCGAGGAGGCCAAAGAAGCCGAAAAACAGTTCATGGCCAACATGAGCCACGAAATCAGGACGCCTCTCAATGCCATCATCGGAATGACCTACCTGCTCTACGACTCCAAACCGAGTCCCGACCAGCTGGACTACCTCGATATTTTGAAAAATTCTGCTGAAATACTGCGCTTGCTTATCAACGACTTACTTGATATTTCTAAAATGCGGGCGGGTAAAATGGAGGTAAATGAAAAGCTTTTTGACCTGAAAGGATTGGTGGAAACCCTGCAGAAAACTTTTCAACTCAAACTGGAACACAAAGCTATCGTTGTGGAAGCTGAGATCGATCCGCGCCTTAAAAACATGGTGCTCGGTGATGACCTCCTGCTCAACCAGATTCTGCTGAATTTATTGGGCAATGCTGAAAAATTCACCGAAGAGGGTAAAATCGGGGTTCGGGTTGCACAGGTAGAACGCAAGGGAGACCTGGTAGAATTCTGTTTTGAGGTTTTTGATACGGGCATTGGCATTCCTCAGGATAAGATGGACCTGATCTTTCAGAATTTCCGCCAGGTCGACGGTGACATCAAGCGCCGTTATGGTGGTACTGGCCTGGGTTTGTACATCGTCAAAGAACTTATAGAACTCCAGGGTGGCCGCATCTATGTACAAAGCCAGCTCGGAAAGGGAACGGTATTTACATTTTACCTGACTTACCGGGACTCCGGACAAAGTTTGGCAGCTGTTCCGAACGAAGCCAACCTTCTCCAAACTAATTTCAATCACAAACACTCTGTTCTGGTCGTGGAAGACAATACCATGAATCAACAATATATTTCCTCCTTATTTGATAAATGGAACATCACCTATCAGATGGCCATGAATGGCCGGCAAGGGGTGGAAATGGCCTTCAAAACAAAATTTGACCTCATTTTAATGGACATCCAAATGCCGGAAATCGATGGTTACCAGGCTACGATCGCGCTGAGAACCAATGCTAATGCCAACCAGCATACACCTATCGTTGCACTGACGGCCTCCGCTTTGATTTCCCGGAAAGACAAAGCTTTTCAGGTGGGGATGAACGACTACGTTTCCAAGCCCTTTACTCCTCAAAGATTACTGATGACTCTCAGCAAGTTTCTCTTCACCGGAACTTTGGCCGGAGAGGATATAACCATACCGGCAGCAGCAGCAGCAGCAAAGCTGCCAGCAACCGGCTTTCAGTTTTCTACTGATCTGGACGCCGGGTTCCTTTCCGACCTGTACGGTGGCGATCCGGAGTATGCCCTGGATATGTTTAATGCTTTCTTCGAAAAAATAGAGTTGGAATTTCCGCTGATGCAGCAGCATTTTAAAAAAGGCGACTTTCTGGCGGTCTCAAAACTGGCGCATAAGATCAAACCGGCTTTTTCCATGGTCGGCTTGTCGCAATTGGAAAAAGTATTTCAAACCATTGAGGACAGCTTTCGGAATGAAGAACTCAAAGCCGATGAATTGGAGCAACTACTGGTATCGGCGGAAGCCAGCACCAGAGAATGCCTCCCGCTCGTTAAGGCAGAATGGGGCCGCTTGCAAGAAGCCTGTCGTCAGGTGGCAGGATAGAATTTGGTGTTCTTTTTGAAAATAAATTATCTATAATTCCCTCTGTTTCGCCGGAGCGGCATTTTTGTTGCTTGTTCAGTAATTTTTAGATGGTCAGCTGAATGGCGGATATCCCTCCTTATCCATGACCCGTAGCTGGCCAGCTGTTGCAAGTCCTGTTTTTTTTAGGTATACGTCTTGCAAACAGTTCAGTAAAGTGTTATTCAACCGATTAAGCTCTGATTCCTCCTTAGTTTTATTAAGACCTCTAAATTGTTGGTAATGAGCCGGTAAAAATGCTGGTATGTTTGATCAGCAAACATCTTACCTACCCTAAATTCTATCAGAATATGATCAAGTGTTTAATTGTTGACGATGATAATATGGCCCGTACGGCCATCAAGCGCCTGTGTGAAAAGTTTGAACAACTGGCGGTTGTCGGAGTACTCGAAAATGCCGAAAAAGTCCTCCATTTTTTGGCAAGCGAATCCAATGAAATAGACCTGCTTTTTTTGGATGTAGAAATGCCAGGCATTAACGGGATCGAATTGTTGGAGCGGCTGCCGGTGGTTCCGATGGTGATCTTTACCACCTCAAAACCCGACTATGCCTTCAATGCGTTCGAATACGGCGCTATTGATTTTTTAAAGAAACCCATCACCAAACCCCGGTTCGAACAAGCCATACAAAAAGTTCTTTCCCGTTTCTCCGGTCATCAGCCGACGTCAGAGAGTTCAGATGATCTGTATGTTCGCTCGGAGGGCAAGTTTGTTCGCCTGACCTGCAATGACATCCTCTATTTTGAAAATGTTGGCGACTATATCAGTATCAAGACGGAATCCGGGAAAAACCATATCATTCATGGCACCCTGAAAGGAGTGGCCAAGCGTCTGAAAGATCCCCGTTTTCTGAAAGTTCACCGCACCTATATCGTCAACCTCGATAAAATCGTGGATATTGACGAGAACACCC
>JBFIJS010000478.1:0-4099 GCA_041600595.1 Saprospiraceae bacterium
GCTCCAGGTAGGCAACCATCGGGAACTCCTCGGGCACGCTGACGATGCTGGCGTGACCAAGTAAAAATCCCTGGTTTTTAAAACTTTCAAAATCGACGGTCAGGTCTTTGATCTTAAATGTAGGAATCAGACCGCCCAGCGGACCGCCGATGTGGATGGCCTTCACCGGCCGGCGAAAACCACCTCCCAATTCATTGACGACGTCCAGCAGCGGCGTACCCATATCCACTTCGTAGATACCGGGGTTGGCAAAAGCGCTATCGAGGGAAAGAAGCTTGGTGCCGGTAGATTTTTCGGTACCAATGCCGGCGTAAGCTGCCCCGCCATTTTTCAAAATGTACGGCAGGGAAGCAAGGGTCTCGACATTGTTGACGGACGTTGGCTGGCCGAAAAGGCCGTACGTGACAGGGTAGGGGGGGCGAACCCGTACTTCCGGTCGCTGCCCTTCGATGCTGGCGAGCAATGCCGTTTCTTCACCGCAGATATAGGCCCCGCGGGCTTCGATGATTTTAAACTCAAAGTTGAAGCCGCTGCCCAGGATGTTATCCCCCAAAAGGCCGGCCGATCGCATTTCCTCCACCGCTTTTATATTAATGTCAATACTCTCCGGATACTCGAACCGGATATAAACCACCCCCCGGTCGGAACCAGCTACATATCCCGCGATCATCATGCCGAGCAGCATTTTTAGCGGCTGTTTTTCCAGAATGTAGCGGTCGGAGTAGCTGCCCGGGTCGCCCTCGTCGGCATTGCAGACAATAAACTTCCGGTCGCCCTCCGCTTTGGCACAGCCTTCCAGTTTGATACCAATGGGAAAGCCGGCGCCACCTCTTCCGCGCAGGCCGGACGTTTTGATCTCCTGTAGTAATTTATCAGCGGGAGTAGCCAGCATTTTTTGTAAAGCCGCTTTGCAATCGGCTACGGTATAAGCTGTACCTGTCAGGATGTCGTGGCCTTTGGCAGCTACACGGTAGTGATCCTCGTGAGACATGCTATCAGGCGTGCCATTAAAGTTGGCGGCAAGTGCCTGTTTGCCGGAATAATTATGGCCGTTGTAGTAGAAAGCACTGTTTTCGTGGCAACGGCCCAGGCAGGCCATCTCGCCTATTTCTTCTGCTTTGAAATGAGTGCCCAGGTCTGCTTTGAGTTTGTCCTGGGTGCCGGCACAAAGGCAGGCGGTGCCGTTGCAGACATACACTTTTTTACCTTTATTTTCGGGGCGGGTAAAGTCGTAGAAAGAGGCGGCGCCGTACACGCTGGCGTTGCCGATGAGGTATTCTTCGGCCAGTTTTTTGGCATCCTCATCGTGGAGCATGCCGGCGGCTTCCGTCAGGTTGCCCATGTTTTCAAAGAGATTGTCGGTAAGCCCTTTTCGGCCGGACAGAGCTGTGATGTTTTTTGACATCTTGGATGTTGAATTTGGTTAGTGAAAATTGGTATTGGCAAATGGGGTTGTACAATAAAACGCAAGGAAACGAAATTTGAGGGTGAATATCCTAAATTTTAAGCAATTTTCTATTGAACACGCTAAGTAAAGCGGGGATTTGTTTTGAAATTGCCACGCAGATTTTACCTTCATTTTTTTTGCAAAACGGGAGGAATAGATAAATCCACTACTTTAGCCGGAAAAATGACCATTTAATGCGACCTGACACATTCTTTCCTTACCTGTTGGCGGTTGGTATCCTCCTGCTCGGCGGATGCTTGTTTCTTCTCTCTTGTGAAAACAAAAGCTCCCGGGCCTCCGCTCTCCCTGCTACCACCGGAGCTGCTCCAGCAGAATTACCTTCATTACAAAATAAAAAAGTATTGGTCGTGTATGGCGGATGGCCAGGCCATCAACCTGAAGTTTACGCAGAAAAAATCAGTGGGTTTCTGGAGTCTGAAGGTGCGATCGTGACGGTTGTCGATACAACGGGGGTGTATGCGGACGAAACAGTCATGTCGGAGGTTGATCTGATTATCCAATCCATCACCATGGACCACATTGGCGAGGAGGCTTTCAACGGGTTGCAGAGGGCCGTGAAAAACGGGGCCGGATTCGCAGGCAGCCACGGCGGGTTTTGTGATGCCTTCCGCGACCATACCGCCTATCAGTACATGATCGGCGCCCAATTCGTTGCCCATCCCGGCGGACAGTTGACCTACAAAGTCAATATCACCAATCCGGACGATCCCATCACCGCCGGAACCAAAGATTTTTCAACTAAAACTGAACAATACTACCTGCACGTGGACCCCAACATCAAAGTACTGGCCACAACGACTTTCAGCGGCGAACACGACGACTGGATCGAGGGTGCCGTCATGCCGGTGATTTGGAAAAAGTACCACGGCAAGGGCCGTATTTTTTGTATCACCCTCGGACATGATCCGGCGGAGTTTGATGAGGAAATTCCCCGGCGATTGTTGATGAATGGTTTTAGATGGGCCGCCGGCAGCAAATACCAGAAGCAGGAAAATTGGTTGAGCCCGGTCTATCCTCGTAGTTAATCTGCCTGCCCCCGGTACCTGTGGTCTTGGTAACCGGGAATTACACCTGGTTTCCTGTCATGGGCTTTCATTTCACAGAATAGTCCTTTTTCTTCGTTTTTCTACTCAATTACTACCTTGGGCCTCGTTTCGATTTTTTCAAAATTAAATTCACCAACATGCAAATTGCCATTGTCCTGACGGGCATCCTCATGCTCGTAGTATTGATAGCTTATTTTAGGCTAAACACTTTTATCTCTTTTGTCTTGGTTGCGCTGGGACTGGGCCTGGCATTCGGTCTTCCGATCGGCGATATCACCCGGGCCGTGCAAAAAGGAATCGGAGGGACGCTGGGCTTTTTGGCCATTATCCTGGGTTTTGGTGCTATGCTGGGCAAGCTGGTGGCCGACAGTGGTGCCGCTCAGCGGATCGCCGACACCCTGATCCGGGTTTTCCCCAACCACTATGTGCAATGGGCGGTGGTACTGACGGGGTTTATTGTGGGTATTCCGATGTTCTACTCGGTGGGTTTCGTGATTTTGCTGCCCTTGGTATTTACGGTGGCGGCTCGTACCCAGTTGCCACTGTTGTTTATTGGTCTGCCCATGTTGGCGGCTCTCAGCGTGACCCACGGCTATTTACCTCCACACCCGGCACCGACGGCTTTGGTGGAAAGTTACGGGGCAGACATTGGCCGAACGATACTTTACGGGATTGTGGTGGCTATCCCCGCCATTATACTGGGTGGGCCGGTATTCGCCCAAACGCTCAAAAAATACAATCCAAAGCCGCTGCCGTCCTTGTTCAGCGGACAACGCTTTTCGGAGGACGAAATGCCGGGCCTGGCGACGAGCATTCTCACGGCGCTGTTGCCCGTAATATTACTGGCAGGAGCGGCCCTGTGCAAAATTTTTATTTCTCCGGAAAGCTCGTTATGGCCGATCCTTGAATTTATCGGCGATCCGATCATCGCCATGGTGCTGACCATTCTGGTAGCGATCTACACGCTTGGCATCGGACGGGGGAAAAGCATGGACGAGGTGTCCTATTCTTTGCAAGAGGCCGTGAAGGACATTGCCATGATTTTACTAATTATCGCCGGCGCCGGTGCTCTGAAGGAAATTCTGATTGTCAGTCAGGTGAGTGACTACATCGCCGGATTGTTGAAAGGAGTTGCTATTTCTCCGTTGATTTTGGCCTGGGGGATTGCCTCCGCCATCCGGTTTTGCGTCGGTTCGGCGACTGTTGCCGGGCTCACCAGTGCCGGTATCGTGGCTCCGTTAATCCCTCTGACCGGGGCCGATCCCAACCTGATGGTACTGGCAACGGGGGCAGGCAGCTTGATGTTCTCCCACGTGAATGATACCGGATTTTGGTTGTTCAAGGAATATTTCAATTTATCGGTTTCCGATACCCTCAAAACCTGGAGCGTGATGGAAATGATCGTCTCCGTGGCAGGTCTGATAGGCGTTTTATTTTGCGATCAATTTATTTGAGTTGTGGTTAATACTGTGTAATTTAAGTATGTTCAAAAAATGTGGAGCAGGGAAAGTTGTTCTTTTTGCAACAGCCGGAAAGCCTGCCTCAAGGGGTTTTAAGGGGCGGCGTCGTCCCGATGCATCGGGAC
>JBFIJS010000479.1:0-4089 GCA_041600595.1 Saprospiraceae bacterium
AACGCTCAAGCTATTTTACCAAAATATTTTGTTGCCTCGCAAAGGTACTTTGAATTGGCCAACTATGCAAGAAAGAGTGCGTGATGACCGGATAGCCAGGCGGGCCTTTACTTTCCGCCGGCCATTGGTCACCACGCGCTATACATTATTCCTCATTTAAAAAAGGGTAACGGTAATCCGTCGGAGTCAGGAAATTTTCCTTGATTGCCCGTGGAGATACCCACCGCAGGAGGTTCCAGATGGAGCCGGCTTTATCGTTGGTTCCGGAAGCCCTTGCCCCGCCAAATGGTTGTTGGCCGACCACAGCACCGGTAGGTTTGTCATTGATATAGAAATTTCCGGCAGCGTGACGGAGCTTCTTTTCTGCCAACACTACAGCCTGGCGGTCTTTAGAAAAAATAGCCCCTGTCAGTCCGTAGGGTGACGTTTGGTCGACAACTTCCAGCGTTTTTTCAAAACGACGGGAGTCATACACGTGGATCGTCAGGACTGGTCCGAACAATTCCTCACACATGGTAGTATAGTTCGGGTTGCTGGTCTCAATGACGGTAGGTTCGATAAAATATCCTTCCTTACGGCTATAATTGCCACCGGCAATAACCGTTGCATCTTTGTCTTTTTTTGCCTGTGAAATATAATTGGAAATTTTCACGTAGGCCCGTTCGTCAATCACCGCATTGATGAAATTGGTAAAGTCCTCCGGGCTTCCCATTTTCATGGATGCGAGGTCCTCCAACAGGTATTTTTTCACATCTTTCCATAAATTCTTCGGAATGTAAGCCCGGGAAGCCGCAGAACATTTTTGTCCCTGAAATTCAAAAGCGCCACGGCTGAGGGCCGTTGCGACCTGTTTTGCATCTGCGGAAGGATGTGCGATCACAAAATCCTTTCCACCGGTTTCACCAACGATGCGGGGATACGACTTATAATTGGCAATATTTTCACCAATGGTTTTCCAAAGGTGTTGGAAAACGCCGGTGCTGCCAGTGAAATGCAATCCGGCAAAATCCGGATGATTAAAAATGACCTCACCCGCTACCGGGCCATCTACAAAAATCAGGTTAATAACCCCTGCCGGCAGGCCGGCTTCTTCCAGAATCTCCATGATAATGGCCGCAGAGAAAATTTGCGTTTCAGCTGGCTTCCAGACGATGGTATTACCCATCAGAGCAGGTGCTCCACAGAGATTACCGGCAATGGAGGTGAAATTAAACGGTGTGAGGGCAAAGATAAAACCTTCCAGTGCCCGGTACTCCAACCGGTTCCAGGTGCCATTTGAGCTTTCCGGTTGTTCGCTGTAAACCTGCGTCATATACTCTACATTGTAGCGCCAAAAGTCACACAGCTCGGCGACGGAGTCGATTTCGGCCTGGTAGATATTCTTTGACTGACCGAGCATGGTAGCCGCATTCATTCTGGCCCGGTAAGGACCGGCCAATAAGTCCGCTGCTTTGAGGAAAATGGCAGCCCGGTCTTGCCAGGGCATATTTTCCCAACCTTCTTTGGCGGCTAAAGCAGCGTCGATCGCTGCTTTGACAGTTTTACTGTCACCTTTGGTGTGGTAGCCCAAAACGTGCTTGACATCGTGGGGAGGATGAATAGCGTATTTTTTCCCGCTCATGATCTTTTCTCCACCGATCGTCATGGGAATGTCTGTTTTGGTGGACTTGAATTCTGCTATGGCTTGTTTGACGGCTGCCCGTTCGGGTGAACCAGGCGCATAGTCTAATACTGGTTCATTGGTTGCCGGAGGTACTTGGAAAAATGCGTTTGACATATTCTTTTTTAATTTGATTAGAAATAAAAGTTGAGGATGGCGCATACACTGCGAACTTAAATGCGACAGATTGGATGGGCGCCGAAACAGCAAACCGGGCTCAGGCGAAAAGTCGTGGAAGATGACAGCCATAGCCCGGAAAAAGTGCGCAAAGGTAAGCAATGGCACAGGGAATCATAGGTGAATCACTGCTTTTAAATGTTCAAGGGTATTGATTTCGTAAGTTGGCTGGTGATTGCTTATATTTTTTTCCCGGGCGGGGTTGTACCAGCAGGTATCCACTCCGAACCGGTTGCCCCCCTGAACGTCGGAGCTCAGGCTGTCACCCACCACGATGACCTGATCTTTATCGGGGTGGCCTGCCTCGGCAAAAGCATATTCGAAAAAACCCTCATGCGGTTTGGAGACGCCAATTTCATCGGATACGACTATGGAATGGAAGTAATGATCCAACGAGGCCTTTGCTATCCGGGGGCGTTGTACTTCTTTCAAACCATTGGTGATCAGGCATAGCTGACATTGCTTTTCCTGCAACTCGTCCAGCAATGACCGGGCTCCGTCCACCATGAAATCTTTCTGGGACAACTCGTATGAATAGTGTGCATTCATTTCGAGTGGGTCGCGGTATTCCCCGATAGCTTTTAAAAATTTATCGAAGCGGATAAAGCGAAGTTCTTCGGCTGAAATCTGTCGCCTTTCGAAGGCTTCCCAGGCGGCAGCATTGATACTTTTGTAGACCTCATAGTATCCTGGCGGAGGGTCGATACCGAATTCATCCAGTGTATTGAGCATGGCCGCATGAGCAGCCTTTTTAAAATCCAGAAGAGTGTCGTCCGCATCAAAAAAAATCCAGGAGTACTTCATGTTTTTTATTGGTGGTGATGGTGTTTTCAAAAGGTATTGATTCAGCTGATTGGGTAAAATTCTGCCTTCGTCTTATTTCAGGATGACCAGCATGGCCAAATAACTGACATATAGTGTTACGAAAACGATGCCCTCTCTCTTGCCAATTTGTCTGGGATTGTAGAAGAATGTGGACACAAACAGCAACACCGTGGAAAGCATCACCAGACCCAGGTCAAAGTTGGCATGTGCCGCGGCAAAAGGCATTGGTTTGATCGATGCTGTGACCCCAAGAATCAGGAAAATATTCAGAATATTGGAACCTATCACATTCCCGACGGCCATATCCGTCCGGCCTTTTTGGGCCGCAACAATGGCCGCTGCCAGCTCAGGCAGAGAAGTGCCGATCGCCACGATGGTAAGTCCGATCACCCGTTCGCTGATACCTGCCATTTGGGCGAGTCCAGTGGCTCCGTCAACCAATAATTTACCGCCAACAAACAGTCCAATGATTCCCAAAATGGTCAACATTATGCTTTTACCAACTGACATCACATGCACGACCTCCCCTTGCTCCGGATATAACTTTGAGATCTCAAAGGTATAAACGATAAAGATGGCTAAAAAACAAAGTAAAACAAGCCCGTCGGAACGGGAAATGTAGTTACCCTGAGCGGTGGAGTCAAGCCATAAATCGTTGGCCATCAGTCCCAAAACAATAATTGCAAGTAAACTGAATGGAATTTCTTTCCAGGTAGTGTTGGTGGAAATAACCGAAGGGGCCATGATGGATGCAGCCCCCAGGATCAGCAGGATATTGGCAATATTACTTCCCAAAACGTTACCGATTGCCAGGTCCGTCGAACCCTCAATGGCTGAAAAAATATTGATAGCCAACTCCGGTGTAGACGTGCCGAGCGCCACGATGGTCAGCCCGATGACCAGGTCCGAAACGTTGAGTCGTTTGGCAATGGAAGAGGAACCATCGACCAGCCAGTTTGCGGCATATAAGGTGAGGACTAATCCCCCAATCAGAAATAGAATATCTAACATACAGGAGTTGTCAGTGAATAGTTTTTGTCATGAAATCATTTGCGGCCGACCTGCACCTATATGGTCATTGTGGAAGGTTTAATCCTGCCGGTAAAAACGGAGTGGCATCCCCTCCCCCTTTGATAATTTCCCGGACGATGGTCGAGCTGATATGAGAGTAAGCAGGTTCACTGATCAGAAAAACCGTTTCCAGGTCATGTCCAACGATAAAATTTAACTGGGAAATAGTTTTTTCATAGTCAAAATCCGCAGCACTCCGAAGGCCTCTCAGCAAGTATTTCGCTTGAATTTTATTGCAAAAATGGGCGGTTAGCCCCTCGTAACTGGCAATTTCTACTTTGGCATCGTTGGCAAAGACATCTTCCAGCCACTGTAATCGTTGTTCCAGGGGGAACAAGTACTTTTTCTGGGACTTG
>JBFIJS010000480.1:0-4071 GCA_041600595.1 Saprospiraceae bacterium
AAATCGCCGTTGGGGTGGAGGGAGATCAGGAAAATGTCGTCGTAGTAATGGTCGACGACCGGCCGGACACCCGTTCGGGCGTAATAGGCAGAAGAAGCACCACCGCGGATAAACTCTTTCGCCAACTCACCGATCAGCAGAATGCCTCCGTCCCGCCTGAGGACGACCTCCCGGACTTCCACTTCGGTCAGGCCTTTGTTTTTCGACTTGTTTTTTTCCAGCAACACATTGACGAAGTCCGTTTCAAATGGATGGAAGACCAGAACATGCTGATCGGGGTTTTGGTGTGAAATATTGAGGTAAAACAAACCATTCGCATTAAAGCTGTTGTCGTCGCCGTACAGTCCGCCCGCTACGATAGAGTTGTTGAGGTTGTCGAAGGTAAAAAAAGCGGAGTTGGTCAGGCGCCCCTGCATATTGACGGCATAGCGCTTCAGCTGGTGCGTATCGTTTCCGGTACATTCAAAGATTTCGATGTAATGTTCGTCCAGTTTGCTGCGACGGTTGTCTTTTTTGAGCACCAGGTACATATTGCCTTCGTTGTCGAGCAGCATCTGCTGAAAATCGCGGGAGAAGACAAAGTCATCGGTGACGAGTTTTCGTTCCCAGAGGAGCTTCATCCGGCCCATGTGAAAAGCCATAGCCGTTATCTCATTTTGGTTTTCGATGCTCCACAGCAGTGCCACTTTCTTGTCTTCGGAATAGCTGACCTCCAGGTTTGGTTTGTAAAAAATGTTGCCCAGGTTTTTGAAAGTAACTGAATCGACGAGGTTGGCGCCGGGGTTGTAGCGATGCGCTTTGAGAGCGATCTGACCTTTGTCGCGGTAGGTGTACAATACACAAAAATCGCCGCCGACGGAGGCCACATCGATGATCTCCGGTCGTTTTTTATCGAGTTCTATTTCTTTTTCCCACTGTTTACGCATGGTTTTGTCAAAACCCTGGATCTCAAACTTGGTGGTCCGGTCGTGGAAAAGCAGGACATTGCCCCGCTGGTCGTCGAGGAGGTAATAGGCGAGATCCTCCCGGATGGAAAATTCGTCTGAGACCGTTACCACCTGCGTGGCAGCGAGTACAGGGAGGATCAGCATAAAGAATAATAATAATTTTTTCATAGCTAAGGTTCTGTTGATAACCGGCAAAGGGTAAGAGGTTGTCTGTTCCCCGGGGCCGACGGGCTTATCTTGTTAATACGATGTAATCCCGGATAATGGTTTTTAAAAATTCAATTTGGTTACCTGCCGGCGGTTTGATATCGAGTTGCCGGGCAACCACTTTTGCCGCTTCATTGACCGCAACGGCATGAGCCTGGTTGCGCCAGTTTTGGTAACGGCTCAAGGTGTTTTTTACTAAAAGAACGTCAGATTCGCTCAGGTGTTTGACGGCGGGGTATTTCGGTTCGTAGTCATCAAGCGTCTGGATATTCAAAATGTCGTTGAGTTGGAAATGCAATTTGTTCTTACTGCGAATGACAGTGGTATTGGCGGCGAGGTCGCCGAGGCGTTGTCCGCGGTAGGTGGATGAGATCAGGATGGCCCCCAGACTGCCGGCAGAAAAAATAAAGTCGAGCAACAGGAAAAGGCTGCGTGTGATGTAATCGCCGAGGCCCGCTTCCTGTCCGTCGATCCGCACCACCCGCAGGCTGACGGCTTTCTTGCCCAATGTCTGCCCGTTCATCCACAGAAGGGAAAGAAAGTGGTAAAGCATCAGCCCCGCAATTTGCATCATGACCAAAAACTGCACTCCCCAGCCCGTTATCCAGTCCCCCATCGTGGAGACTGCCAGGATGAATAAACTGATGTAGATCAGGTAAAAGAGGAACAGATCGATAAAAAATGCCAGGAACCGTTCCCGAAGCGAAGCCAGTTCGTATTCGATAATGACATTTTGCGTGGTATGTAGGTCGATTACAGGCATATGGCCAAAAACAGATTAAAAAGTAAAACTAAGCAGATGGTTGCCAAAACCGAGGGGCGGCGAGTGTTAACGACCCCAAAGTTATTTCAACGCCCCGACAGTATTTTTCCGGCGATTTCCTTGACAAATTTCGCCGCCACGGCGGCGGTCATATCAGAAAGATCCCGGTGCGGGTTGTATTCCACAATGTCGGCCCCGATGATGGGGGCTTCGATGCTCTGGATCAGGTCGAGGACCTGCCGGGTGGTCAGTCCGCCAGGCTCGTGGTGCGAAACGCCGGGAGCAAACGCCGGGTCGAGGCCGTCGAGGTCGAGCGAAATATACAGCGGCTTCCCGAAGGAAAGCGCCTTCCATTGCTCGGTAAAATCTTTTGCTTCTACCACCTCAACACCAAAACGGGCGGCCTGTTGCCGTTGGTGCGGGTTAAATGTACGGATGCCAACTTGTGTCAGTTTGCTAACCAATTTTTCCTCCATGATGCGGGCAAACGGGCAGGCATGCGAATAAGCATTTCCCTCAAAAATCTCGTATAAATCGCCGTGGGCGTCAATTTGGAGGATTTCGAAATCGTCATAAAACTGGCGGTAGGCCTGGATTATTGGATAGGTGATCGAGTGGTCGCCGCCAAGCGTGAGGGCTCTTGCGCCATCCGACAACACTTTTACCATTTGGTTTTTTATGTCGAAATAGTCCTGGTAGGGCAAGTTGCCGATGTCGGAAAAATCCTGTTGTTCGATGGGGTTGAAGGTGTGTTCTGTCCAGTAATTGCCCGCATCGTTGTGCAGGGTTTGCCGGATACGGTCGGGCGCCAGTGCCGCCCCCTGGAGAAAGCTGGAGTGGGCATCGAATGGAATGCCGAGAAGTTTTAGCATGTTGATGGTTGTGTTGACTGGATAGCCGGACCGTCTCCTGCCGGGAAGTGGCCGGTCGCCAATGTACCGGTAAATTTACCAACTACATTCATTCCCCATTATTCAATTGTTTACTTTTGCCAACTCAATCATCCCATCATGGATAAAAATATTTCCACAAAGATCAAAGCCCTCGTTGCCGACAATCAACTGGAAGAGGCATTGGACCTGCTCATCGGTATGGAACAGGAGCGGGGCCGGGAACGCTACAACACGCTCATTCTCCTCAAAGGCAAACTCGAAATGCTGGAAGAACAGGAACTGGCCGACCTGCTCGAATTCGACGACCTCGCCCGGGAGAAAAGGAAGATCGCCCACGCCTTGCTCAATATGACGGATGAGATGAGTGAGGGAGCATCCATCAGAGGCCCCATTGTCACCAAACAAGTGTCAGCTCAGAAAACCGTTTCCGGCAATCCTGCCCCGGTTTTTAAATACCTGTTTTTTGGGTTGCTGCTGGTCGCAGCCCTGGTCGTGGCCTATAACCTGACCGGCGACAACGATCCTGCCACCCCTCCGCCAGGACCTGCGGATCCAACCACAGAACAGAAGACTACCGAACCAAAGACCACCGAACCAACGACCACAAAAAAGCAGGAACCGGAGAATACCCCCGCACCCCCCACTAACCGCCGTACCGAGCAACCCAGGCAGGTAGTGGAAGAAACCCGGAAGCCCACACAAAACCCGCCCGAACCAACGCCGGAAGTCGCCGAACCGACCCCCTCGCAACCCCGTTCCAACGAAACCGCCGATATCCGGTTGTCGGGTTTTCCCAATATCGGAACCACCTACTCCCTGGGCGATACCAAATTTATCTTCCAGTCGGCCGGCATCCGGCGTTCCGGACAGGCCGGGAAACTGGAACTGACCTGCACACTTGAATTTATCTGCCGCACCAATTTCGACTCCTGTACCCGCCCGAACATCCAGCTGCTGGTCGATGATCAACCCGTTTCACCGACGACTCATCCCCGGGAAAGGGATTGGATCGGTAGCGGTGACACCGCCCGGGAAAGCCTGACCTTTGTTTTTGGTGCCGATGCCAGTAACTACCGCATCCGTCTGGAAAAGCACGGCTCTCCCTGGGTCAGGGGATTTAAAATATTACAGTAAATGAACTACACCAAACACGACCTGTCCGATACCATTGTCGCCCTTGCCACGCCGCCCGGTGTCGGGGCCATCGGCGTCATCCGTCTTTCCGGGCCCGATGCGCTCACCATTGTCCAAAAGGTATTCG
>JBFIJS010000481.1:0-4058 GCA_041600595.1 Saprospiraceae bacterium
CGGGACCAGGACAACTGTGCATAACGATTCCTTTGAAGTCGCCCTCGTTGAGGTTGCCCGCAATTTTTTGTCCCAATGCTTCGAAAGCCGACACGATGTTGAGGTCTTCACCCTTGTAATGCCCCGGGGCAATGGTACCCCCGTACACCATAATAGCGGGCCGGTTCAGCCGCCCCATGGCGATGACGCTGCCGGGCATATTTTTATCGCAGCCCGGTACCGCAATCAGGGCATCGTAGTATTGAGCACCGCATACCGTCTCGATGGAGTCGGCAATAACATCCCGGCTGACGAGAGAAAAACGCATACCCGGGGTGCCGTTGGAAATGCCGTCACTGACGCCGATGGTGTGAAAAATCAATCCGACGAGGTCGTTGTCCCAAACGCCTTCTTTGACGATTTTGGACAGGTCGTTCAGGTGCATGTTGCAGGTATTCCCTTCCCAGCCCATGCTGACGATGCCTACCTGTGGCTTTTTTAAATCTTCATCCGTTAGCCCGATGCCGTAAAGCATGGCCTGAGCGCCCGGTTGGGTTGGATCTTGCGTGACGGTTTTGCTGTACTTGTTTAGCATAATTGCTTTGCTGGTAAAATATTTTTTTGGTGCGAAGGGATGGTTTCCGGCTATCCGTATAAACCCAAATGCCCGGGCACCAAAACAAAAAAGCCCGTCTCCTGCAGGAGACGGGCTTTTTTGTTGTCGTTTTGAAATATCGTCAAACGTAACAGCCGCCTCCTGATGGATCAGGAATCACAATAATAATATTGACGGCCACTATGGAAGTGGGGCGGGCTGTATTGACTTTGATGTGGTTCATTTCTTTACCTGAAAATGAGCGCCAAAGTTAAGGGCAAATATTTCGGAAAAACAAAAAATTAGTTGAAGTTTTTTGAAATGTGTCTAACAGGCAAATTTTATTTTGGCAAACAAGGTTTTCTACCACCTTTATTTGAACAATGTTTCGAGTGGGGGACGGCTAAAGGTTTTTCTGTGGTTCAACTTTTAACCTGACGGCCTTCCAGTAAAACCGCCGCCAGGATCAGGGCGCCGCCGATCAAATTTCGTTCGCTCGGGTATTCCTGCAGAAAAAGGGCGGCCAGAAGGATACCATAGACAGGCTGCATCCCACCGAGAAGGCTGGCCGTGCTGACCGAAAAATGCCGGAAGCTATTCAGAAAAAGGGTGTGTCCGACGGTCGTTGTGACCAGGGCCAGCAGCACGATGTACGGCAGGAAATTTTTAACACCTTCGGCCGGATAAAGAAATAACACCGGTAACAAGATCACTGCCATGACGATCATTTGGTAAAACATCAGCACGGAGCTGTTGATCCCCCGGATTTGGGTTTTCAGCAGAATGTTTCGCACGGCATAGGTAACAGCAGAGAACAGACCGATGAGCAGCCCCAGCGTCATGTCGTCTGCAAAGTCAAAATTGGGCACCAAAAAGTAGATACCAAACAGCATCAGACTGCCCAGGTACAGGTGACGCCATTGAAAAGAGGTTTTTAAAAACAGAGGTTCCAGAAAGGCCGTGATCACCGGGTAAGTAAACAGGGACAGCATTCCAACCGCTACATTGGACCATTGCAGGGCGAAAAAATAGGTAATCCAGTGTGCCGTCAGCAGCAACCCGGAGGCCAGGACGACGAGCAGGCTGCTGCGGCTGTTGATCCGAAAGGAAGTGCGTCGGAGGAGCAACAGGCCACCCAAAAAGAAAATGGCCAGAAAGGCCCGCCACCAGATGGTCAGTGGTGGCGGGAGTTCGATGTACCTGCCCAACGCTCCGGAGGTGCTGATACACACCATGGCGAGGTTGAGTTCCAGGAGGTGGCGGAGATTAGTTTTTTTCAAGCTGAATTTTTTACTGGGGGTCCGGGCCGTGGAAAAACAAAGTCACACCGCGATTAGTTTTTTTCAAGCTGAATTTTTTACCGGTTCTGTAGCGAGACAATCTGTTTTGGGCATTGATTACCTGATCAGCGTGACCTCTCCCTCCAGCAGCCGTTTCGTACCATCGATGAGCTCTACCTCTGCCAACCAGACGAACACTGCCGGATTCAACGTTTCTCCACGGTGAGTTCCATCCCAGCCATATGCCGGGTTATTGGGTGGGAAATTAAAAAACCGGAAGACCGTTTCGCCCCAGCGGGAAAAAATTTCGAGCGAATTGATCTGGGAAATGCCGTTGCCGCCGGCATAAATTAAAAACCGGTCGTTGATGCCATCGCCGTTGGGGGAAAAGGCATTCGGCACATAGATGTCGAAGTTTTTCCGGACAAATAAAACGGTCGTGGCAGTAGCCGTGCAGCCTTCCTTGCTGGTCACTTTTACTTCATAGGTCGTCTGTTGCAGCGGCGTAGCGACCGGGTTCAGGCAATCCGTACAACTGAGCTGGTCGGCGGGGGTCCATTCCACCCGGTCTATTTCGTCGTCGGTGAGACTGGTCAGGGCGTTGAGTTGATGGCCCTCGCCCAACTGGACAACCGCCTGTGCCTCCAGAAATACCTGAATTTCCGGCGGGTCGGAGAGGAAGGCTACATCGGTGAGGGTGCAGCCGTTGGCGTCGGAAACGACGAGGTCATAAACCCCGGATGGCAGGTTTTGATAAGTGGTTTGCGGAGAAAAGAACTGGCCATTGTCGATGGAAAAGCTGTAAGGTGCCGCTCCACCCAATACATCCGTAAAAGACAATCCGCCCGTCGGGGTCAGACAGCCCGGGTCCTGTTGATTGAAAACAAAGTCCTGTAAAATATTTTCCGTCACCACTACTTCATCCACATTGGCGCAGCCCGTCAGGGTGTTCAGGATTTGCAGTTGGTACACGCCCGATTCGTCAATTAGTGGTGTCAGGGTTTGGCCGTTGGCGGCAATGTGGCCATCGGTGGTCTGCCAGGTGGCGGTGAATTGGCCGGCGGCCAGATTGGTGCTGCCCGTCAGATTTATTTCCTGCAAATTGCAGTGCAGCTCGAAAGACGGGCCGGCATCGACCGCTGGCAGGTCAATCTCCTCCATGACCGTGACGCTGCCATTTGACTGGCAACCGTTTTCATTATTTAAAATATTTAACTCGTAATTACCTGGCTCATTTACCGTTACAAGCAAAGTACTTTGCCCGCTCACAATGTTTCCATTTTGGGAAATCCATTCGTACTGAAAATTGGAACCGACACTCGAATTACCGGCATCGAGAGTTATTTCTTCCACCGTGCAGGTTAGGGTAGCCGGTGGTAAAATGCTGATAACCGGTGGCTCGGTATCCAGGGAAACCTCTACTTCAGCGGTGGCCACACAACCATTTATTTCGTTTAAAACGGTCAGTGTGTACGTTCCGGCGGCGTCCACCAGTGGCGACAGGGTCTGTTCGCCGCTGATGATGTTACCGTTTACCGTGTTCCAGGAATACTGCAAATCACTCCCCACACTGCTACCGCTGCCATCAAGCATTGCGCTGGGCTGGTTGCAGTCGAGGCCGACCGGCTGACCGGCACTGGCCGTCGGTGCGGCGGTATCCTCACCAACGGAAACGGAGCCGGTTGCGGTACATCCGTTCAGGTTGTTGGTAATCAGTAGTTCGTATGCTCCGACCGAACCGACTGTGGGGTTGGTCGTTGTCTCCCCGGCTGTAATACTTCCGTCGGCGGTGGTCCACTGATAGCTGAAAGGGCCGGAGCTGCTGTCGGATGCATCGAGCTGGAGAGTGGTGGTGGCGCAGGTCAGCAGACCGGGGGGTGCAATGAGGACGGTCGGCGGGGTGGTGTTTTCCGTCACGGCTACCGTAGCGGTATTGGTACAGCCGGTTGCCTGGTTGGTCACCAGGACTTCATAATTGCCAGGGGCATTTATTTCCGGGTTGAGGGTGGTCTCTCCGGAGAGGATGTTGCCATTGGCGGTGGTCCACTGGTAGGTGAATTCAGGGCCATTTGCGGAAGCGCTACCATCCAGTATCAGCTGAGGATCGTTGCAGGTCAGTTGTCCTTCGGGGCCGGCATTGGCTGCCGGCGGTGTGATGTTTTGATTGATTAAAACAGTAGATATTGCTTCGCAATCATTGAGCA
>JBFIJS010000482.1:0-4054 GCA_041600595.1 Saprospiraceae bacterium
AATTGATCCCGACCGCAACGACAATTTTGTCAAATAGCGGCAAAGCTCTTCTGACGATTTGCACATGTCCGACGGTTATGGGGTCAAATGATCCCGGAAATACGACGATATTATTCATATTCGTTTCAGGTTTTCGTTTGATAACTTCGGATGGGCAGCAAATGCCAAAACTTGTCAAATGGTTACCTCCGGATACCTGGCAGCACGACAGCAGAGCACTTGTTTGCGGGTACTGTAGGCCGCCAAATCTTTCACCTTGCGCCTATCCTTTCCCAATATTTTTATCCGGATCGTATTTTTTTGAATAGTTTGGCGGTTGAATTCCCAACAAGTATTGCGGTAGCAAATTTTTTCTTGCGGAAACTGCCTCCGGGCTGCGAAAGTAAACATTCCCGATTACTTGGGTAAAATCCTTTTTTTCGAACTGTTTATTTTAAATATTGATATGAAAAAGAAAAAGAAAATATTGGTGTTGACGGGCGGCGGTGACTGCCCTGGTCTGAATGCCGTCATCAGGGCCATTTCAAAATCGGCCCGGCAACATGGCGGCTACGAAGTTTGGGGCAGCATCGAAGCCTTCAACGGAGTACTGAAAGAAAAACCCGAACTGATCAAGTTGAACCGGAAAGCCGTTGCCGGGATTCACGTTAAAGGGGGCACCATCATCAAAACAACAAACAAAGGCAACCCGATCGAGTACCCTATACAACAGGAGGACGGCAGCTGGACAACCATTGATCGATCCGATGAATTGATTGCCAAAATCAACAAGCTGGGATTCTCGGCGGTTGTGAGTATCGGCGGGGATGGCAGCCAGGCAATTTCCCAGGTGCTGTACGAAAAAGGCCTCAATATTGTCGGCGTCCCAAAAACCATTGACAACGACTTATCAGCCACCGACCTCACCTTTGGGTTCACCACAGCCGTACAAATAGCCACTGAGAGTTTCGACCGATTGGTAACCACTGCCGAGAGCCATCACCGCGTGATGATTATGGAAGTCATGGGACGGGATGCCGGTTGGATTGCCTTGCATGCAGCCATCGCCGGCGGGGCCGAAATTTGCCTGATCCCGGAGATACCCTACGATATCAATATTATTTTAAAGAAAATAGAAAAACGCTACTACAAAGGACGGGGCTTTGTCAACATTATCATTTCCGAAGGGGCCAAACCGATCGGGGGGGAAGTGGTTGGCAGTGCAGCCAAGTTCATCGGGGACAAACACATCAAGCTGGGCGGCGTAGCCAATCATTTGCGCGCTGCACTGGAGGACAACGGTTGCGAGGCGCAAATCAGAACTACCATTTTAGGGCATACGCAAAGAGGTGGTACTCCGGTTGCGTTCGACCGCATTCTGGCAACCTCTATGGGAGTCAAGGCTTTTGAATTGGTTCATGAGGGAGACTTTGGGAAAATGGTTGCATACAAAAACAATCGTATGGAATCGGTGACGATCAAGGAAGCGATCAGCCAGTACAACGTATTGAAACTCGACAGCTACCTGGTCAATACCGCCAGAAAAATGGGCATCTCCTTTGGGGATTGAGGCTTCCTTATAGCAACAGGACGAGTGTTACAAAATTGGTCTTGTTCACTTATTTTGTTTTACAAACCGTATCAGACGCTGTTTTTTATGTTGCTGGAAATAATTTACCGGGATCCAAACCTGGTGGGCATCAACAAACCCGCCGGGCTGTTAACCCACCGCTCCCCCATCGCCAATGATGCCACAGAATTTGCTGTCCAAATGCTGCGGGATCAAATCGGCCAACCTGTTTTCCCGACTCACAGATTGGATCGAAAAACGAGCGGGGTGCTGCTTTTCGCTCTCAACCGGGAAACAAACAGTCTGGTGCAGCAACAATTTGCCAACCGAAAAACAAAAAAAACTTACCTTGCTTTAGTCCGTGGATTTACGCCGGAGAATGAGATCATTGATTATCCCCTCGTTAATGACAATGGTCTTGAACAGGAAGCGATCACCAGTTTGAGAACCCTGGAAAGATTTGAGATCAATGTACCGCTGGGCAAACACGCCACCTCGCGTTATTCCCTCGTTGAGTTTACCCCTGCCACCGGTCGTTTTCACCAACTGAGAAAGCACGCTGCCCATATTTTTCATCCCATCATCGGCGACCGTCCGCATGGATGCAATAAGCAAAACCGGCTGTGGAAAGAAAAATGGGGTATGACCAAAATGTTGCTTCATGCTTCTAAGCTGTCCTTCTTGCACCCGCATACCGGCCAGGAAACCCTCATTGAGGCTCAAATGGAATCGACGTTTTTGAAAACATTGAAAATGCTAAGGGATAATACCGTCAAGAATCAGGTTTAAGACGCTGAATTTTTGATGATTCCGGTCCAAAGCTCAAGGCACTTTTTTTGCCCTGGGCGCTTTTTTCGTATAAATTGAAAGCTTAGCAGGCCAACGAACGAAATAGTCAGAACAGCAGTGAAATATGGGCAGGAGAGTATTAATCAACCACTACCATAAACTTATTTTTCTTGCCATTTTCCACCATCAGATAGCGACCATGCAGAAGCGATTCGTGGTTGATAACTTGCTCATCGTTCGACACCTTTTCTTTATTGACCGAAACAGCTTGTCCTTTGATAGCCCGGCGAGCCTCACTTTTGGAAGATACGATGGTAGTGTTTTCCGCCATCAGGTCAACAATATTCACACCGCCTGCCAGCGCATCCCGGTTTATCGTAAAACTCGGAATTTCTTCTGCCACGGTACCCAGGTCTTTGGGGCCCAGTGAAAATAGGGTCTCTTTTTTCGACTTGCTATTGAAGAGCAAATCCGAAACTTTCAATACCGACTGGAAAGATTCCTCTCCGTGCACTCTTTTGGTCAGCTCCTCAGCGAGAAGTCTTTTCAATATCCGGGGATCATCCGCATATTGCTTTTCGTTGGCCTCCACTTCCTCCCGGGTCAGAAGGGTAAAATAGCGGGTAAACTTTGGCGTGTCTTTGTCGTCTGCATTGATCCAGAACTGGTAAAATTTATACGGAGAGGTCATATCTCCGTTCATCCAGATATTACCAGAGGTGGACTTTCCAAATTTAGAACCATCCGCCTTGGTCAGCAGTGGTGTCGTAACCCCATGCGCCTTTTGACGAAGGTTTTTTCCGACGAATTCTGTACCGGCGGTGATGTTTCCCCATTGATCGCTGCCGCCCATTTGCACCGTACATCCGTATTTTTGGTACAAACACTGAAAGTCATACCCTTGCAACAGCTGGTAACTGAATTCCGTGAAAGAGATACCGGTTTCTAACCGCTTTTTGACACTTTCCTTTGACATCATGTAGTTGACGGTCAATGTTTTACCGACATTCCGCAAAAATTCCAGGATGTTCATGTCTTTGTAAAATTCATAGTTATTGACCAGTATAGCTTTGTTTGGCCCGTCCTCAAAATTGATAAAGCGTTTCATTTCTTCCACTTGCCGGGCAACGTTTGCGTCGAGTTCCTCCTCCGTTTTCAACTCCCTTTCCTGGTCTTTGCCGGAAGGATCGCCGATGCGACCGGTAGCTCCACCCATCAAAACGATTGGTGTGTTGCCAGACCGTTGAAAAAGGTTGAGCAACATGATTTGTACATAATTGCCAATTGTCAGTGAAGCGGCAGTCGGGTCAAAACCGATGTACCCAATTCTTCCACCATCTTTGAGGTGTTCGTCTGCACCTTCTGTCATTTGGTGCAACATATTTCTCCAGGTGAGTTCTTCTATAAAATTCATATAGTTAAAGTGCTAAGAGTTTATCAAATTTTTTAAAAACCACTTCCAGACTTTTTCGGCTGAAAATATCCAAATAGAGGAAAAAAAGTTGTCTGGAAACCGGCTTGTGCTAAACAGTATTTTTAGAATGAATCCTTCGGTAAAAGTGCTGATTCAAAACTATTTTAAAATGAGCGCCAAAAATAGGCAACAATAGTCAACAAAAACCAACAAGCCAATATCTTTGCCGGCATGAACCTCGAACGCTTTATTGCCAAACGGGTTGCAACAAGCAACCAACAATCCTTTTCTGGTCTGATCAT
>JBFIJS010000483.1:0-4052 GCA_041600595.1 Saprospiraceae bacterium
AAAAAAACAAAATTGAAACCATCAGAAAAATATTAGCCACACAAAAATTCACCGACGAGCAGATTGCCGACCTTTTGGAAGTTAGCCTTGCGTTTGTTAAAAAAGTAAAGAAGGACTCGTCAACACTACCAAACAAACCTGACGAGAAAACAGGTAAATAAATCGCATCAAATTTCGATTTTATCACACTTTAAAATCCAGTAAAAACTGTTTTACCGCTCCATCAAACTTTTCTTTCCCATCAAAATGAAAATATACTTCAACTGGTAGCACGACCATGGGTACTTGTTTTTCCAGCAACCACGCCCGGTGAGGAGCAAGTCGCATAGCATCTTTTTCAGTAGTGACAATCAGCTTTTTAGCGCCGGTCATCGTTTCAAACATTTTCCATATTTCTTCCAAATCTGTCTCTTCAAACAAGTGATGATCGGCGAAAGCCTTCACCCGGACTTTCCCCACTTTTGATTCCAGATAGTCCTGCAAATATTCCGTTCCGGCAATGGCACATACCATCAACACATTGATATCTTCCTGTAAATCAATCCGATAGCGCGGATTCAAAATGTAATAAGGTTGCAAATACCGGTAACTTGAAAAATAAAGCTGTTGATGAGGAAAGGGATTTATTTCCAGGGTCATCTCATTTTTCTCCTCCTCGGTAAGGTCTTCCGGGCATTTGGATACCACAATAATATCGGCCCGCTGATATGAACTTCGCCATTCCCGCAGACGGCCTGAAGGCAATAAATAATCTCGGGTAAAAGGATGGTTATACTCTGTCAGGAGAATATTGAGCCCCGGCTGCACGGCCCGGTGCTGAAAAGCATCATCGAGTAAAATGACCTGTGTATCCGGTCGGTGTTGGATGATTTGGGAGATCCCAAGGGCCCGTTGTTCGTTGACGGTTACAAATACGTCCGGAAATTTCCGCTTGAACATGAGGGGTTCATCGCCGACTTCCTCAACCTGATTTCCCACTTCAACGATCCGGTAGCCGACTGTTTTTCGGCGATAACCCCGGCTCAGAGTAGCCACATTAAGGTAAGGTTTTAACAATCGGATCAGGTATTCAATGTGCGGTGTTTTTCCCGCGCCTCCAACGGAGAGATTGCCCACAGAAATAACCGGCACATCAAACTTAAAACTCAGCAGCAGGCGTTTGCGGTAAAAGAAATCCCGAAGGCTCATACCAATGCCGTACAACAGTGAAATCGGGGCCAGTAAAATACGTATAAGTGGATCTTGAATCAAGGGTATGATGGTTGGACGGTTGGAAGCCCGCATGATTGGCGCTAACAAATAACCATCCAACCGTCGAACCATCCAACCATTTATTTAATTTCGCCGTCAAAGAATAAAAAAATTGCCACGACTGCAAAATACCACACTAAAAACCCGCTGGCTGCTGGCTTGTTTCATTTTCCCGGCTATTATTTTATCACAAGCTGCTTCCATTCCTTCCGATTTTGTCATTATCAACGCTATTTATCTGGAAGGAAATACGCGCACCAAATCAGATATCATCCTGCGGGAACTTGACTTCCAGCCTGGTGACTCCATTCAACTCGATCATTTGACGGCCCGCATCCTGGAAAACGAATACAATGTGATGAACACCGGGCTGTTTACCTCCGCAAAAATCAGTTTTAAAGAATGGAAAGGAACCACCAACGAGGTTGGTCTCAACCTGGAAGTCAAAGAGGACTGGTATGTGTTCCCGTTTCCGATACTCGAATTGGCCGATCGTAACTTCAATGTCTGGTGGCGGGATTACAACCACTCTCTTAATCGCCTTAACTTGGGTGTCCGGTTTTACCACACGAATGCCACCGGCAGAAGAGACCTGCTAAAAGCTGTGGTACAATTTGGCTTTACTCAAAAATACGAGCTGATCTACAACTTGCCGGCATTCAACAAGGCCAAAACCTGGGGGGCTAACATCAATGGATTATTTACCCGGGAAAAAGAAATCGGTTATACCACTATCAACAATGAATTGCTTTTTCACCGCAACGACGAAGACATTCTGCTACAGCGATTACGGCTGGGCGGGGGTATTTTTTACCGCAAAAAACTGGACGTTATTCAGCAGCTGAATGTAAGCTACCGGCGCCACCGGATTCATGAAAGCATTGCTGAAGACCTGAACCCCGATTTTTTTCTCCAAAATACCCGACAGCGTTTTCTTTCCATCGACTATCAATTTTCCATTGACAAAAGGGATATCCGCCCCTACCCTATGCACGGGTATTTCCTGAAAAGCAGTCTTGCCAAACACGGTTTAAGCCACCAGGCTGACCGGCAGTCCACTGAGTTGATGACGACCTTTGAACAATATTTTAGCTTTGGTGAAAAATGGAGTACCGGGCTGACGGCCAAAGTAAAAACCGAATTGCAGCGTGACCCGCAGCCTTATTATACCAGCCGGGCGCTGGGTTACGAGGAAGATTTTATCCGCGGGTACGAATTTTATGTGGTCGATGGATTGGATTATGCTTATGTAAAAAATGGCCTGCGGTTTAATTTTTTCAACAAAGAATACGACTGGGGGCCCATCATGAAATTTGATTCCTTTAAAAAAATGCCTGTAAAATTGTTCCTGGTCCTCCACAATGAGCTCGGGTACGTCAACAACCCTTTTTTTAAAACCAACAACCCTTTGAGTAATGAACTTTTATGGGGGATTGGTCTGGGCCTCGACGTGGTGGTCTATTACAATAAAGTATTTAACCTGGAATATTCCCGCAACCACTTGGGAGAACATGGTTTTTTCCTACATTGGACGTTTAGTTTCTAACCGCAAAGCGGTTGGCTGGTGCAGTGAATGCCGGTAACCGAGTATCGGATTGCCAGTCAGGTGCAGCATCATCATACCGATAAATCAAGATTATGCAAGTAGCTGTTTTCAGCCAAATACTGAAGCCAAAAGACGAACCGTATGTGCAGCAATTATTTGATGCTCTGTATCAGCATGGCATTGCTGCTTATGTGTATGCCCCGTACCTGCAGGAACTTCGGGGCCGGATAATATTTCAAATGAATGTTGGCTCGTTTGAAAGCCATACCGATTTCAGAATGAGATCATTCGACTATCTGATCACACTTGGAGGCGACGGTACGATGCTGCAGGCCATCACCTTTGTCCGGGATAGCAATGTGCCCATTCTCGGTATCAACCTGGGCCGTCTGGGTTTTATGGCTACAGTAGGTAAAACGAAAATCAGCGAAGCCCTCGAACAGGTCATCCGGGGGCAATATTATCTGGCGAATCGCCGTACACTCCACCTCGAAAGTGATCCGCCGCTTTTCGGTGACATGCCTTTTGCCCTGAATGATTTTACGATTTTGAAACGGGACACTTCTTCCATGATTTCTATTCATTGTTTTATCAATGGCAGTTACATGAACACTTACTGGGCGGACGGCATCATCCTCGCAACCCCCACGGGATCAACGGGTTATTCGCTAAGCTGTGGCGGCCCCATCGTTTTTCCCGACTCTAACAACTTCGTTCTCACGCCAGTTGCACCGCACAACCTGAACGTCCGGCCACTGGTGCTGTCCGATAGTTCTGTCATTGCTTTTGAGGTAGAAGGTCGGGCTGATAACTTTCTCTGCACGCTCGACTCCCGTTTTGAAGTCATTGGCTCGGAGCATCAAATTGCGATCCGCCGGGGCGATTTTAATATCAACCTGGTGCAATTGAAAGATGAGGGTTTCCTGAATACGATCCGGAAAAAATTGACCTGGGGCGCGGATTTGAGGAACAGTTAGCAGTTAGCAGTTTGAGCGCAGCGAAATCCCGAATTTACTTCGGGCGGCTGATTAGCTGCACGTGTTTATTACCATCATAGACGATCAGGAGTTTTCCATTCCATTGATTTTTACTTTTTTTCAGCTGGCAATATGAAAAAGAGCGTCTCCTAAACCGACTACCGGAGCGTTGTTGTGTCCGATGATGTATCCGTCCCGCGGGGCCAATACCGTCACCTCCTGCTGGCCGTAGGGGTCATTGATGACCCCCAGTGGTTCTCCTTTCACAACCTGTTGCC
>JBFIJS010000484.1:0-4039 GCA_041600595.1 Saprospiraceae bacterium
CGATGCATCGGGACGACGCCGCCCCTTAAAATCCCTTTGGGCCGAGCAGTCTCATGCCTCAAAGCGAAGTGAATCCTTCGGCCCACTTGCAGAGAAAAAAAATTAAAGCAAATTTAAATTACACGGCACTTAAAGTGAAAAGTGACCCGTTAATCACGTCGGCCAATCCCACTATATTTTTTAAAGAAACTAATTTCTCAACCTGCCCAACCCTTTCCTGCTTGCTCACTGTCTGGATGAGCAGTACACTTTATCTAAAAATATCTGGTAAAAATACTGTGCAAGGTTAAAACCTTGTTTTCTTTGGTGTCAGTTAATCGTCCTGCTCCGCCTGCCGGAAAAGTTATCGGATTTGATAAGAGGAGCAGCTGGCAAGAGGCACTCAGGAATCGGCGTCATTGCAACAGGAACAAATGCTCCGCCCTGACGCATATTAAAACCAAATCAATATGAAACCAGTATTTATCACCATGATATCACTCTTTTTTGCGGTCGCTGCGTTGGCACAAAAGACTCAAAAGGGCAATGACCTGGTTATCCTGAAAAACGGTGACCAGTTGTACGGAGAAATCATTAAATACCAACAGGATGAACAGTTGACTCTGAGGTTGAACGATGGCACAGAACTAACCATTTTACTGGAGGAAACAAAACAAGTAGTACAAGGACTACCCGGTACGACTACTCAGCAAGGAAATATCGAAAGAGCCAGGTATGCAGCAAAGGATTTTCCTAAACCCAAAACGGAGGGCTTGTATAATATCACCCAGCTTTCTTTTGCCCTGGGCAACGGCAGTGAACCGGGCATGGCCCTGGGAGCAGGCATTTCCAGCCTTGTCGGCTATCAGTTTAAACCGTTTTTTGGCATCGGGCTGGGCCTCGGACTGGACAACTATGCCCGGCGCGGGGAAACCATCTATCCGGTATTTGTTGATGTGCGGAGCTATTTCCCCGGAAAGAAAAAGCCCTATGCTTACTTTCTTTCACTGGAAGGCGGCTATGGATTTGCTTTTGCCCGGGAGAACATCAACATCACTGATGCAGAGGGCGGATATATGATGCACGTAGCCCTCGGATACCGGGCAATTACCAAAGAAGGAGTCGATGTCATTTTTGATGTGGGTGCAAAATTTCAGAAGGCATCTTTCTCCAGAGACCTGTTCAACGGGGACACGGAAATTCGTGACCTGACCTATCAGCGATTTGCGCTGCGAATTGGCATCGGGCTGTGGTCGAAAAAATAATCATAAACGGGGTCGTTGGCGGTAAACTATGCGACGCCGTTCGCAAAAAACAATCGGTTGTCTTTTTTCATAATTGTACACTTTTGGCACTTGAGAAGAAGATCTTTTAATCTGACAGGTGTCCGAAAAATGTCATGACTCTCTTAATCCATTGATATTCAATAAAAAATATACGGAGGAAGAACTGGTTGCTGGCTGTGTCGACAACGACCGGCAGTGGCAGGAACGGCTTTATCGGAAATATTTCCCGACGATGATGGAGATGTGTATGCGCCGTACCCAGGACAAAGAGGTCTCCATGACGATCGTCAACAATGGTTTTTTACGAGTCTTTAAAAAAATACATCTCTACAGCTTTAAGGGTTCTCTGGAAGGCTGGATCAGGCGGCTCGTCTGGCATAGTTTGGCCGATCACTTCCGGGGAAAATCAAGTTCGGTCCACTATCTCATCTTTGAAGAATGGGACCAGGTCGAGACGACTTCTCCCGCCGGCAATTTGTACTTTGAAGATTTGGTAAAAATGGTCGATCTGCTGCCGGAAGCGACAAGACAGGTTTTCCAACTTTATGCCATAGAGGGCTTTTCCCATAAAGAAATAGGCCAGCAATTGGGCATCAGCGATGGCACCTCCAAATGGCATTTGTCTGCCGCCCGAAAAAAGTTAAAAGAATTAATCCACAAACATGATCTGAGAAATTATGCAGGATAAAGATTTACATATTGATAAAAAACTGACCAATCAGGGTTGGCAGAAAATGGAGTCCCTGCTTGACGCAGAAATGCCGGCTAAAAAAAAGAACCGGAAAACAGGCATGTTGTGGTGGGCCGGCGGCATTTCCGGTGTGGCCGCTTTATTGGCAGGCCTTTATTTTTTTAATTTATGGGATCATATAAATCAAGCAACAGAACCTCATCCCGATATAAATACTTTGCAACAGGAAAAATTAATTGAAAATAACAAACCCGAATCCATAGCCTGGGACAAAAAAAGAAATAACGATACCCCGGTTCAATCTTTATCGAAAAAAAACGGAGAAGAATTAATTGACAACGACATAGTAAAAGCCACTGATAATCAGAACCTTTCGACCGTTTTTTCACCTTCTAAAAACAGGCAAACCGTAAATAAAATTGATCTTAATCATAAAAAGAATACGCAGCAAAACGGCAGGCTTGCCGATTCAGAAATATTTCAGGAGCAAAAATCCAACGAGCAAAAACCGGTGATTGATTCCGGAAATAATTCCGCTAAGATACTACCAACCCGATCGGCACAAATAAGCCTAATGGAAAAAAAAGCTCTCACACCGATCACTGTTTTACCTGAGAAAAAACCAGCTCTAAAATTGGCTAATCAACCCGCCATTTACCCAAATAAAAAAACAAAAAATATCATATATGCCACCACCCTTTTCACCCCCGGTAAAAGCACCAATGGTTTTGCTGTGGGCTATGCCAGCGAAATAAAAAAAATAAAGAATAATTGGTCATTAAATGCCGGCATAGCGTACAGATATCTGGCACAACCGGTGCAATATACTTTTACAAATCTGGAAGCTGATTCCAGTGGCCTTGCGACACCGGGCTTTGCAAGCGGGGAATTAGTCAATGTCAGTTTCGCCAGCTCAACTTCCACCAGGCTTTTCGATCAAAATGGCGTCCTCTCGTCATTTGACCTGAGTGGCTCCGGTATCTCGTTCGACAAATTAAAAATGCATTACCTCTCCATTCCGGTTTCGTTACAATATGACCGGGGACGATTTTCGTATAGCTGTGGCCTGCAGGCAAGTATTTTATTACTGGCAAGAAACAACAGCCTGAACGGAGGTTTATTACAGAAAATCGGAATTGGCGATGATGTCTCAGCCGAAAGCAGCATGAACATTTCCAACAGCGTTTTTTTAGAGCCACCGGCGCTGGCTGACTGGGATCTTTCGCTCAATGTTGGCATTGCGTATTCGCTTTCGAAAAGGGTAAATATTCGTGCGGATTATTTATTTGGAGGAAAAGATATTATTGAAAACAACCGGGAAACTGATTTCAACCGGCTCCTGCAAATCGGCATCGGCTACCAGTGGTAAATACGTTGCGGGACAAGATTTTATTGATCATTAATCCTGCATTGTGATTTTCGTCTGCCGGCATTTTTCCCTGTTCAAATTAAACGCCTTCCCACCTTCCGTCAGATCAGTTTTTTCAAGCGGAACCTGAAAATTTTACTTTCATTGTTGCGCTTCACCCTCAACTTAATTTTTTTCCCTTCTTTTTTACGGAGTTTATTTGTCACCTCTTCCAGGGAGCGCAGAAAAACAGGCAGACCATTGAAATGAGTGATTTTATCGCCGGGTAATATGCCTGCCTTATCCGCCGGGGAGCCGGCAATGACGTCGTGAACAATGAGACTTTTCAAACGCAAATCAGCGGCAATGACCACCAGGCCGCTCTTATCAAATTCAAAGGACTTGTTGAACCGGCGATTTGGTTTCAGGTAGAGCGTTTGTTTGGGATAGTCAATAATAATTGTAAAACGATCCAGCAATTGATTGCCGATGATACCATTACGTCCATTCAACAGAGAGGTGTCGATGGCCAGCGAAACATCCTGAAAATACGTCAGCGGGTTATTCAAGGTGTAAGAACCGATTTCCAATGCCGCTACTCTTCCCAGATAACCTTCCAGAAATCCACCCAAACCTGCGATGGCTTGATGACTTGGAATTACTTTGGACAGAAAATGGCTCTACGTACTATGGAGAGGAGTCCAAAGTTGGATCCCGAACTTGTGGATGCCATTC
>JBFIJS010000485.1:0-4032 GCA_041600595.1 Saprospiraceae bacterium
CAAACAAAAAACTATTAAAGGAGAAATAGGGTCCTCAGCGATGCCACACAAGGTAAACCCAATTGATTTTGAGAATGCAGAAGGTAACCTCGGCATTGCCAACGCCCTGTTTGGCCATCTGGCTTCCAAGCTGCCGGTTTCCAGACTGCAACGAGACCTCACCGACAGCACTGTTCTGCGGAATATTGGCGTTCCGATGGGACATACGGTCATTGCCTTCAAATCAATACAGAAAGGCCTGAGCAAATTATTGCTGAATGAGCGCAAGCTGACCGAGGATTTAGACCAAAACTGGATGGTCGTAGCCGAAGCGATCCAAAACATACTGCGGCGGGAAAATTACCCGAAACCCTACGAAGCGTTGCTGGAGCTAACCCGCGGCAAAGCGGCTGTTTCCAAAAAGGACATCCACGACTTTATCGACCAATTGCAGGTATCAGAGCAGGTCAGGGAAGAATTGAAGAGAATTTCCCCGCATAATTACGTGGGAATATAAATCAGGAACCATCGCCGGTTTTACATTAACGAATGAGTGTGAGAGTTCCGGTTCTTTGCTGTGGTTTTTGCCGGCCATTGGATGCCAACCCGTAGGTTATCAGGTAGGTATAGGTGCCAATGTCCGCTTTTTGACCGCCGTAGTTACCATCCCAAAAGAAAGCGGGATCGAAGCTTTCGAAGACGATATTTCCCCAGCGATCAAAGATTAATGCCCGGTAGTCAATCAATTCACATGTGGCAGCTGTGAGAAAATCATCGTTGATCCCATCACCATTGGGTGAGAAGACATTCGGGATAAACAGGCAGCGTTCGCAGGATTTAAGGGTCGTTTCCTCCACAAAAAGGCATCCGTTTATATCCACCTCCACCCTGTAAGAACCAGGCGCAACGGCTTTAAAACGAGGTTCTGTGGAGCCATCCTGCCAGGTATAATTTGCGCCGGGAAAGGAGGCATCGAACCAAATCCCTTCGTTTTCGCATATATATTGATGCGCCGCAAAGATACTATCCGGGCCATCCTGAAAATCCACATTAATAGTATCCCCGAAGCTGCAGCCGCTCTGCGTAAGCTGCACCCAGTAGATTCCCGGACCAGTGATTGTGTACTGCGGGTTGGTGGTTCCGTCCTGCCAGAGATAAGACGACTGGGGGCGTTCCACGTTGAGCACCAAAGATTCCCCTTCGCAGATGAATGCCTCCCCGGGAAACCCAATATCAACGGAGACGAAGTCCACCGCAATGGTATCTTTTTGCTCACAGCCATTTTTAAAAATGGAAACCCAATAGTTACCGGGCACCTCCACCAAAAATGAGTCATTAACCGATCCATCCCGCCACTCGTATGCAGCCCCCGGGATGTCGAAAGTAAGCAGCAGTGATGCACCCTCACAAAGAATGGTGTCATTGCCGAGCGACACGCCCGTTTCCGTCAAATAATCTACCTGGATTGTATCCCTGGCCAGGCAGCCGAAAAGATCTATCTCGAGCCAGTATTCTCCGCTTTCCGAGACCGATAAAAAAGGGTCTGTAGAACCATCCGACCAGAGATAGGAAATGTCATCCATTTCTACCTGCAGCACAAGGTTGTCGTTGAAACAAAGGGTGGTGTCTTTGCCCAGATCGATGGCGAGCGTATCCGGAGAGAGGTTGATCAGCCACATATCACGGCCGCCGAAGTTTGCGGGCAAGTGAATGTCATCAGATGCTGACAGGCCTGCCCCGACATAGCCCCCGCTGAGGGTCTCCGCCATGGCAAAAAGCCGGTCTTCCTTACTTCCTCCCAGATTTTTTTCCCAGACCAGGTTGCCGTCTGCAGCATCCAGTTTAACCACCCATGCATCCTGACTGCCAAAATTATTTCCAACATCACCGCTGTTGGAGGAACTGACCCCGGCGGTCAGCAACGTGCCATCGGACAGAACCACCACATCGTAGGCCCGGTCTTCACTGATTCCGCCGTAGCTGTTTTCCCACAAAAGATCTCCATCGGCGTTGATTCGGATTGTCCAGAAATCGTAATTACCGTTGTTGGAGTCCACATCTCCGTCCGAAGAATTGGAAGTACCGGTTATGACAGCACCATCGTCAGGAAAAACTTCAATAGCGTAAGCCCTCTCCTCCTGTGTTCCCCCGTAGTTTCTTTCCCACAGCAATTTGCCATCGGCGTCCATTTTCACGATCCAGTAGTCGTAAAAGCCGTTGTTGTCGTTAACATCCCCATTTTGGGAAATAGTGGAGCCAACCATGAGATAACCGCCGTCGCTGGTAGGGTTGATATCGAAGCCAAAATCGGACAGGGAGCCGCCGAAGTTCTTTTCCCACAACAAATTGCCATCGATATCGATTTTCAGAACCCAATAGTCAAAATCACCATTATTATCGCTCACATCGTGATCAAAAGACTGGGAGTAACCCGCCAGGATGTAATGGCCATCCATTGTCGCGGCAATCGACTCCGCCCTTTCGTTGAGTGAACCACCATACGTTTTGGCCCATTCCAACTGCCCCATCGCATCCAATTTCAGGACCCAGACATCTTCACTGCCGTGGTTGCCGATCACCTGAACATCAAAGGAAACTGCACCACCAGCCACCAGGTAGCCTCCGTCTGGTGTCTGGACCACAGAGGAAGCAATGTCGTTTTCACTCCCTCCGTAACTTTCTTCCCATTGTAATGCCCCCAAACTGTCAACCTTGATGATCCAATAATCCGCCTTACCCTGGTTCTGGGTGACCATGTTATTGCTGGAGCGGGAATACCCCACGGCGACAAATCCACCGTCGGCAGTTGGAATTACATCGTTGGCACCTTCGTCAAAATTTCCACCGTAGTGGGCCGACCATTCGACCATGACGCAAGCGCCCGACTGAGCAGTTAGCTGGTGTGCAGAGAAGAGCAGCGCAAAAAACGTCAGCCTGAGGATGACTTTGGATAAGTAGTTTTTTTTCATAAAAAAGAATGCTCCGGGTAAAAATTACACTTGTTTGCCATCTGGCATTTTACCAAAACGCTTTTAACAGGCTGATTTGGAATCCACTGTTTCGGATTAGTTTTTCCGGGAAACAAATACTGCGGTAAAAGTAAAGTAAGCCGGAAAATTTACGGGCCGGTACAGACTGCTAAAATTGTCAAAAGGCAAACAGGCACGGAACAAAACGACTTATGAATGGTTTTGGCAACCCGGAGTACAATTCGCAAAAGCTCCCTGCTCTCCCCTTCTGTCCATTATTTAATGCCTCTTTTTCCTGAGCGACCCTACTTCCAGTGGTCTCTTTACTATATTTGCCCGTCTTTTTGAGATTCAACGAAATTGCCTGCTGACACAACGCCAGCTTCTGCACAAAAAGCAAATGATCGTCAGGCGGCTTTTCCACGGACTCCCCGTTGACGAATCGAAAACGGCGGTTTCCGGCAAAATTATAAACCACTGTGATCCGGCGAAGCAATGGCCAATTCACAGAAGAAATATCTCCAACTTAAATCAATCATCGCAGCATGCAAAAAGAACTAAAGTCCATTTTCGATCCCAACGGAAACAACGATGAGAAGAGCCTGATATTCCTCACTACTGCTCTGGAAAAAAACAATGTTCCCGGTTTCGACTACCTGGAGTACAAGTTGTCCCTGGGCCGGTTGTCGAATATGAACATGGATCAGGAAATTGCCTATAAATCTGCTTTTGCCACCGCAACTACCGTCGGACTGACCAAAGAAAAACTGGTGTCATCTGCACAACACTACAAGCAGGTGCTGGCTTCCGAAAAACAACAATTTGATCTTGCTTTGAAAAATCAAATGGACAAGCGGGTCAAATCAAAAAAAGCGGAAATCGAAAAACTCAAGTCTCAAATTGAAGCCTGGAAGAATCAGATCGAACAACTGCAAAATCAAATTGCTCAATCCCAGGCGACGATCGACAGTGCCGATCAGAACATCCAGAAAGAGATTGATAAAATTGAGCACACCAAAAATAATTTTGAAAAAACCCACCAAAGCGTTTTGGAACAAATTGATATTGACCTGCAAAATATCCA
>JBFIJS010000486.1:0-4016 GCA_041600595.1 Saprospiraceae bacterium
CGACCTGATCGTCATGGGCATGGCAGGGAAAACCAATGCCTTAGGAAATTTATTCGGCTCGGTGGCCTCGAAGGTATTGGACGAGGCCGATTGCCCGGTACTGGCTATTCCCGCCGGGAAAAAATACCGGTGGTTTCACAAGATGGTGTATGCCACCGACTTTAATTTCCGGGACATTGGCATTCTCAATTATCTCAAAAAACTGGCCGCAGGTTTTAATGCCGAGATCGAATGCCTGCACGTGGTAGAACCCGGTGAGAATGAACTGCGCGCCGCCGTCAACATGCAAATGCTGGAAGACACCTACCCCGAAAAGGTATTTGGAGGTTTTTACATCAAAAAAGGCGGGCTGGTTGCAGAAATCAACAAATTCATCGGAGCTGAAAACATGGGGCTGGTCGTGATGCTTTCCCACAAGAAAGACTTTTTGGAGCGATTTATTTTTGGAGAAAAAACGAAAGAACTGGCCAGGAAAATAGACATCCCGCTGCTTGTTTTTAAGGAAAACGCTTACGAATACAAGAAAGGACTTTGGGATGTAAGCATTTTATAACCACGGTCCGGCACGGACAGACCGGAGCGGTTTTACTTTCTGTTTAAATTGTTCAGAACCGTCAGGGCGTAATCTTTTACTTTGGGGTGCCGGCTGTAGGTGGCATTCCGCACCAGCTCTTCATATTTGCTTTCCTTTATTTCGCCGATCAAATAGAGAACCGCCAATTTTATTCGCAGGTCTTTTCCATCCAGCAACAATTTGAAACAGTCATATTCATCGGGAATTTTCAGGTTGAGGTTTCTGACGGCGGCGTCCGAAATGGTTTCGAGCATGGCTGTTTCCACGATCGGGATTAAAACTTTCTTCAAATTGGGTTCGAGGAGATTATCCAGAAACTCCAGCGAATTGAGCCGCATTTCCCCCTTTTTACTTTGAATCCCCTTGTAAGCAATCAGGATATCATCGGGCGGATAACGCAGGCCGAGCAACCGGAATATCCGTTCCAGATTGCGGTCCAGTCTTTTTTCCAATAACTGAATCAAGCTGTGACGGGCCTCCGTTTTTTTATCGGCAGGTGTATCCGGGACATCGGATGGCGGGGATTTCCGTACCTGTGCGTACAGCGCAGAAAGCGTATCCTGGTACAACTGCGCTTCCTCAAAGATGCGCTGCAGAATATTTTTTTGGTCGAACCGCAGGTGTGGAAAATCGATCCGGAGCTTATTCAGCGCCCGGAGCGCTTCCTGCCTCACCACGTTATCCTCTATATCAAACAATTGCATGTTAAAACCTACGGCCTCCTGAGTTCCTATTCTTTTACTGACAGCGGGCAACAACCGGATCAGATCAAAGTCGTAAGGTGCTGCCTTTATTTTATCTTCAAAAACATTAATCACAGCAGGACCGTAATGCACCAAAGCATCCTCAGCCGCCTGCTGGAATGCTTCCTGTTGTAAAAAACGGAAGTAAAAATCCAGGAACATCGGGCTGAGGGTGAGGCTGGATGAAGTAATGGCCTGTCTGACAATCTCCGGGTTTTGGTGTTCGAAAAAGGGGATCAGGTCGTCGTAAAAATTGATCAGGTTGCCATGCCCGATGGCTTTGAGCACCGTCACCTGCCGGAAATTCCTTTCCTCTTCATTGGTCACAAACGAAATTTTATCCAGCGCTCTTCTTACCCGGACCTCCAGCTGAAAAGTAGCCTGCAGCTGCGGGTTGTCCCTCGTTTCTTTAGCCAAACTGACCAGAGCTGCCCCCCTCACTCTGAAGTCGTCGTCACTTAAATATTTTTCCAGAAAGGTCACCTTGTCGTTGGGGGTGTGCTCCAGTAAATATTCGAAAGCAGCAATTTTTATTTTCTGCGACGGGTCGCGGGTAAGGGGTTCGATTTCGGTATTGAGGGAGTGATTTTTATAAAAATATAAATTTTGCAAGGCCGCTGCCCGGACGTCGGTGGAAGGGTGTTGAAGCAGCTGATACGTGCTGTTGAGCAGGTACTCTTCCTGAATTTCCCGCACTTTTTGCAGGATGTATAGAATCTGTCTTTCGGTACCGCTTTCGAGTACTTTTTTCAACCCGTTCAGTACGGATGTTTGGGAAAAATCGAATTGTCGCTGGCTTTCCCCCTGCTCTACGGCATCTGAGATTTTGGCTTTAAAGGCTTTGAGGTATTCGCCTCTCACCAGGTAGGCCAGGTACATCCAGACCAGTACCATGGCAATAATCAGCAGACTAATCGACTTAGTGGACAGGTCGAGCCCTTTTACCAGAAAAATGAGGATGATACCGCTGATACCCGTTGCGAGGCTGTCCACAAAAACGTCGATAAAGGTTTTCGTCTGGTTTTTCACTTCCGTCCCGATCGGCAGAATCAACAGTTCCATGGCAGCTTTATTGATGGACTGCTTCAGCCCGCCATCCGACATTTTCAGAAAGATAGCCGCCAGCAACAACTCCGGCATAATCAGTAAAATGGTAGCAGCAACGAAGATGAAAATGGGCAAAAAAAGCAGTGAAGAACCTACCCCGAAGCGACCAACGACCCGCTGTGTCAGGAACAGCTGCAGGATGAGCGAGACGACATTGAAGGTAGAAAACCAGAAACCAAAAAAAGCGGTCAACTCATCGGGATCGGTAATCAGACGGGAAGAGATGCCACCAAACTGATAGTCTACCAACTTGGCCACCATCACACTGACCCCCACAATACCGGCAATGTAGGTAAGGTGTTTGGAACTTTTTATCAAAAAGAAAGGATGCTGGGAAAAACCTTTCAACCGTTTTTTCTGCTGAAAGGCTGGTTGTACGCCGGCCACAAATTCCCGCCAGATTCTTTTGTTGATGGGCAGGCACAATCCGAGCAATGCTGCACAAAGAAATAAAAGGTACTCGCTGCTCATGAAATTGGCGACCACACTGGTGAGGTAGCCCCCGAAAATACCACCGGCAATGGCCCCTGCCCCAACAAAACCAAAGAGACGTTTGGCTTCTCTGGCGTTAAAAACCAAATTGGCCAATACCCAAAACTGAGAAGTCGCCAGCACTGCAAATATCGACACCCAGATGTAGAGCAGGAACAATACAGGGCCATCGAAAATATTAAACCGGAGAAACAAACCGAAAAAAAGCAGCGACCCGATCGAAAACCAGAGCGTGTATTTCATGATCCGGTTGAGGGGCATCCAGTATAGCAGGCGGGAATAATAGGTGGAAACAATGGCGGCAGCTATGGCCACCAGGATGAAGGCATAGGGCAGGTTTTCGACCCCGAACCTGGTCAGGAAGAGCCCATTGACAGTTGGTTTGACAATAAGCAGGGTGGAAATGATCAGAAAAATATTGACCTGCATGAGCAGGGCCCTCAACTCCTCTCCTTCCCGGATATCAAAAGTCGTCTTTAAAATTTTTCGGATAACTCCGCTCATGCGGTATTTGAATGTTTTGGCTGAGCGTCTCCGAATAGTTAGCCTGCGTTGAGGTGACTTTCCTAATAGCAATCGGGCTCCGTCACCTCAACGCCGGGCAGATATTTCAGGATCTGCTCACGCTTTGATCTTCAGTACTTTTTCCACTGGCCCGACCAGGTTGCGGATGATCGTTTCGCCAGCAGGATCTTGCGTCAAAGCTACCAAAATATATCTGCGTTGGGGGTCTTTTCCCCAAACCAAAACGGAGTCAGAATGATAATCCCTCCAGGAACCGGATTTCCGGTAAACTTTGGCATTGGGGGCAATGCGGTCGAGGGTATTTACAAATTTATGGTGAAGAGCAGGGTCATCCATGATGTCCAGCATTTGTTTGGACCGCTCGTAAGTTACCAATTTGCCCATGGCCAGCAGGTAATAAAAACGGCAGACCTGCGACACGGTGGCAGCATGGCTCAACCCTTTGATCGGGTCGGGGTGCCGCTCCCCGGAAGCCGCATAACGTTTACCAACCCATAATCCTCCTCCGTAGTCTTCATCATAAAGTTCGTAGCGCTTATCGGTCAGCACCTGCTCGATCTTATCGTACCCCAGCC
>JBFIJS010000487.1:0-4015 GCA_041600595.1 Saprospiraceae bacterium
TAAACAACCAGCCGGATAAGATCGAAACCGTGCTGGATATGGACCGGGCCATCTGGATGCTGGCTTTCAATAATGTCCTGGTCAACCTCGACAGCTACTCCGATTTCCAGCAAAATTTTTACCTGATACAGGACGATCACGGGCGCTTCAACTTCGTGCTTTGGGATGTCAACCTGGCATTCGACGGACTGGGCAAGCCGCAGGGGGTGCGTATGCAGTTTGACTACGATCCGCTGGCCAAACAAAAAGACCCGCGTTTCCCGTTGATCAACCTGGTGCTCAACCACCCCACTTACCGGAAGGTGTATTTTGCCCATTGCCGCACTATTCTGAAGGAAAACTTTGCCAACGATTGGTACAAGCAGGAGGCCGAAAAGTACCGGAACCTGATCAAAGATGCTGTCCGGGAAGACCCCAATTCGGCTTTTAGTTTTGCTGATTTTGAAAAAAACTATACGCAAACCGTGGTCCGGGAGCAACCGAGCCCCTTCCCCTACCCCGGAATTGTGGAATTGATGGATGCCCGCCGGGCGTATCTGCAAAACCACCCTGCCTACCAGGCCGCAGCACCGGAGATAACGGAGATCGAAGCTTTCATTTCCCCAAAAGATTCGTCCGGTCTGACGGTGAAAGCCACCATCAAAAAACACGAAAAAGTTTATATTTTTTATCGGAAAAAGGGCTCGGATGTTTTTCAAAAAATCCCCATGTACGACGATGGCAAGCACGTGGACAATGTTGCCAACGATGGCATTTACAGCGCCCTGATACCCATTGGCAAGAAAAAAGTGGAGTACTATATTTTTGCCGAAAACCGGGAGGCAGCCCTGTTTTCACCGGAGCGGGCAGAACATGAATGGTACACTTACGAAAAAGAAAAAGAGTTGCCCTTTTAAAGAAAAACCTGGCAGCGCCAGCATTCTGTTGGTCTCAGCTGGTGAATAAGCCAGGGTAAAGCCATTTTCATTGGGCTAAAATCGAGATCAGTGCAGAAAAAAAAGAATCCCGAATTTTCTGATGAAAATTCGGGATTACTCTGGTTTAAATTCCTTCGAGGCAAAGTGTTGAAATGCTGCGAGAGCACGACACCGCCATTTTTTACATCAAACCCCTTTTCTTCATATCCCTCTCCAGGATGGTCTGGATCTGATCGACTTTGAGGTTTTTGGCAATGATCGTTCGGTCGGGATCGAGCACGTAAATTTCGGGGGTATTATCCACGAAATAAGTGGCATAAATGGCCCGGTTGGTAGGATCGTGGACGTTATTTTCCCACGGCATATTATACCTCTTAATGGCCTGTTTCCAGGGTCCCGGCTCGGTATTCACGACGATAGCATACACATCGACGCCCTTAGGTTTCCACTGATGGTAAAAATTGACCAACTGAGGCGTCTGTTCGGCGCAATGCTCGCAATCGGGGTTCCACATATAGACAATGATGTAGTTGTCTTTGATATCGTAAATTGACCGCATCTTCCCGTTCGGGTCGGCGGCTTGCACGTTGACTCCTTTTTGTCCGACGAGGCTCTGTGACATTTCGTAGGCCCGCAGCTGCAGGGCGTGGATTTCGGTGGAATCCGACCAAAATGCCCGGTCGTAGGTAAAGTAATTCTGAATCATGTGCACATAAACGGCTTCCGAATCCATCAGGCTGGTTTTGGTAGGCTCGTAATGCAACACGATCCAGTTGGAGAAATACTGGAAATACTTGGGCTTGTCGAGCACCTGATCGACCAGGAAGCTGGCCGATGCTTTAATTGAGTCGGGCGTTTGGGCCGTCAGTTCGTCAATGTATCGCTTCAGCTTGTTGCTGATCACCGGCGTATTGAGCAGGCGGTCATCGCTGAAGTTGACATTGGACCAGAACAATCTTTTGTATTCATAAACGAAGGCCTCGTTGTTGACCGAGCCGTCTTCGTTGTAGATTGGTTCGAGCACCGGATTCTGGCCTGCTTCCTTGAAGGAAGTAAAAAGGGACGTCGGGTTTTCTTTAAAGACCTTCTGCAGGTAGTCGAAACGGGCTTTGCTGAGCTCGTTCTGTTCAGCTTTGACTTGCGCATATTCCGGCGTGCCGGGAGAGAAAGCTTGCAGCCGGGCAGCCAATCGATTGAACTCGGGCTGCTGCGAGGCTTCAAACTTGAAGGTTTGGTACAACAACTGATTGTCTTTGCTACCCTGCACCTGCATGGCATTGATCAGGTTGTTCATCTTGGTCTTCATCGTGAAAGTCTGATCGTCGTCGATCAGCATCTGGATGGTCGTTTTTTTATCCGGCAGCATCAGGTAGAACAAACCCGGTGTGTAGGGCTGGTTGCGTTTAAAAACGATCTTGCCACCGGCTGCCATCACCGAATCGGCCCGGTAAAACTGGTCGGTGTACATACCAATCAGGGAACATTGGCCGCCAGCCAATCCTTCTATTTCCACTTCGATATGTGGATTTTCCAGTTTTCGGTTGGGAGCAGGAGCAACGGATGCCAACTTGTAAGAAGTTGGTACGCTGGGCGTTTTGACGGATGTCGGTAAAGGTGTTGCTCCGGGTTCGAGGTCGGGAGTCGCCGTGGCCGGCATGGTTTCTCCGTTTGCATTTTCTCCACCACAGGAGCATAGGAACAAAAGGGAAAGGAAGGTAAAAATTGTTATGTATCTCATGGAATTCGATTTTTAGGCCGCAAATGTAGGGCGGTTTGAAAAGAAATGGGATTTTAACGGGTATATTAAGATTTTGTTTAAAAGTACGGGATCGTGTTCAGGGTTCGCAGCCTGTCCGGTCTGCAGGCGTTTAAATCAACTAACACCGCAAGACTGCACAAGACCAGGAAAGGGCTAAACCATGCACCGGAAACGACACCTCTACCGTATTTCAAACGGCCCGGCCAACTCCGGCCAGTCCATTTCATTGCTAATCAAGTATCCTGCCATACACATTAAACAAATCAAGAATTTTTAAACCCGTGCTTTTCAAGCACATCAGCCGGCGGACCCTCCCACGGCCCCGGCCGGTTTCCCTGGTAGCCAAGGTCGTTGATGCCCATTTCGGTGGTAAAAAATCCCGTGGCGGTGAGGTCGCGCATCCGGTTAAAAAAGGCGGCGCCGGGCTCCAGTCCTGGTTTCACCTTGTTGGGATAGGCGATGTCCTCCACCAGTGCAATTTGCTGGTCAGGTGTACAGTCTTTAAATGGTTTTTCAAAACGACGAAGGCATTCCGTATCCAGCCAGCGCAGACCGCCCCGCATGGGCAGTTGGTGCTGTTCCATGTCTTTTACAATGAATTCGATGAATGCAGGCACTCCCGCCTCGGAGGCGCTGCCGGAGGTTTCGTCGGCAGGGATGATGATATCGGCGAGGACGGTAATGGTTGCCATCTCGTGTTCGTCAAAAAAGGTCTCGCTGAGCAGGCGACGGTCCCGTTCGACCTCAAATGCTTCGCGGCCCGCTTCGATCACTTCAAAGCCTTCTTCCACCGCCGATGCTTCCGTTGTATCAGGTTGACAGGATTCCCATAAAAGGCTGGTCGAGACGGTGCCGACACCGATGAATTGGAGGTATTTTCTTCTGTTCATACTTTGCGATAGCTGTGAGCGTCAAAGATGGGGTTTGCCTTTTTAATTTCCCAAATTTAGAGGTCCTTATTTGCGCACCGCCTGAGGTACCTGTTCATTTCACCCTGACCGTAAAAAGTGGACAAGACGACCGCCGGACGGAAGCAACAGCGGCAAGATGTTGCGACCCATTTCAAAATGCCTGCCCAACCTTTCTATATTTGCCACCTCTACAACAGCGGCTGGCGGGTGGATATAAAAAACGTTACCGACTGCCATTCGCCGGACCACCACCAAAATATGCAAGTAAAAATCATCAACCAGTCAGCCCATCCGCTGCCTAAATACGAAACGACCGGGAGCGCCGGCATGGATCTGCGGGCAAACACCACCGAACCCATTACCCTCCAATCGCTGGAACGTACCATCATTCCGACGGGCCTGTTTATCGAACTGCCCGCCGGCTACGA
>JBFIJS010000488.1:0-3982 GCA_041600595.1 Saprospiraceae bacterium
GCACTTTTTTCCTACCGGATTAAAAAACTTTCCGAACACCTACACCGCAACAAAAAAGATCATGCTACAAGGCGTGCACTTTTGATGATGGTTGGTAAAAGAAAAAGCCTGCTGAATTACCTGAAAAGAAAAGACCTCGAAGGTTACCGGGAGCTGATCAAAAAACTTGGTCTGCGGGGTTAAATGGGACAGGAAAAAGTGTTCCCGGAATGCGGAACACTTTTTCCACCATCCCGTTTTAGCAAAACACTACTGAACATTCAAGTTCTTTAATAAATATAGCGTAGAAAAATCCATTCTATTCCTCTATTGAAGCCTCTCCCAAATTGATCCTGTACACTTCAGCGTTTGGAATTTGCAAAAGGAAAAAGAAGGTCTTTTTTACGGGCAGTAACTGAAACGTGATCGTGCCTTGTGGAAATGGCTGCCCATCCAACATGTTAATCAGAGTCATAAACTATAATTCGGGCTTTGCAATGGCAATGCCTCACAATCCAATTTTTACAAATGGGTAAAAAAATTCCAACCACTGTCTCCTTCAATTTGCCCGACGGACGACCAGTGACTATTGAAACAGGAAAACTCGCCACCCAAGCCGATGGTTCGGTCGTGGTGAGAATGGGCAAAACAATGATCTTTGCATCTGTCGTATCAGCAAAAACAGTTAGAGAAGGCCAGTCCTGGTTTCCTCTTTCCGTTGATTACCAGGAAAAATTCGCCAGCGCTGGCCGCATCCCCGGCAACTTTTTCCGGCGGGAATCCAAACTGTCCGACTACGAAGTCCTGATCTCCAGGCTCGTTGACCGGGCCATCCGGCCATTGTTCCCCGATGGCTATATGTACGACACTCAAGTTATCATCAACCTTATTTCCGGAGAAGAAGAGACCATTCCTGATGCCTACGCCGCATTGGCTGCATCCACAGCACTGGTTATTTCTGACATTCCCTGGAAAGGGCCGATCTCTGAAGTCCGGGTGGCCAGGATTAATGGTGAATTCCATATCAACCCTGACAAATCCAAACTGGAAAATGCCGACATGGACCTCATCGTTGCCGCCGACATGAAAAACATCATGATGGTGGAAGGCGAGGCCAAGGAGTGCAGTGAAAAAGACCTGGTAGCAGCAATCCGGGTGGCTCATGAGGCCATCAAGGTACAATGCCAGATTCAATTGGAATTAGCGGAAAAGCTCGGCGTTACACCAACTGCCAAAAGAGAGATCGAACCACCCGCAGAAGATACAGACATTGAGAACCGGGTAGCCGAACTGGCAAAGGACAAGATCTACCAGGTGGCTAAATCCTTCCTGGCCAAGCACGACCGGAAAACGCAGTTCGAGCAGATCGAGGAGGAAGTTGTGGAAACTTTCACCACCGAAAAGGGTGAAGAATTCATGGACGAGAAAGGCGATTTGGTCAAGGAATACGTACAAAAACTGAAGAAGAAAGTGATCCGCCAAATGGTACTGGACGATAAGGTCCGTTTGGATGGAAGAAAATACGACGAGGTGCGCCCGATCTGGTGTGAGGTAGATTATCTGCCTTCCCCTCACGGCTCGGCCATCTTCAACCGCGGTGAGACGCAGGCACTTACAACCCTGACGCTGGGTACCAAGCTGGATCAAATGATGATCGACAAAGCGTTCGACCAACATTACGACAACTTTATCCTGCACTACAACTTCCCGGCTTTCTCTGTCGGGGAAACAAAGCCGCTGAGAGCTCCCGGCCGCCGGGAAATTGGTCACGCCAATCTTGCCGGTCGTTCGCTGAAAATGGTGATGCCACCTGATTTCCCATACACCATCCGGTTGGTCTCCGACATCCTGGAGTCAAATGGTTCTTCTTCCATGGCTACCGTTTGTGCAGGTTCGCTGGCGCTGATGGACGGTGGGGTGCCATTGAAGGCCCCTATTTCCGGTATTGCGATGGGTATGATTGCCGAAGGCGACAAAGCTGCTATCCTCAGTGACATCCTCGGCGACGAAGATGCCCTCGGTGATATGGACTTTAAAGTAACCGGCACCGAGAAAGGAATCTGCGGTTGTCAGATGGATATCAAGATCGACGGACTTTCTTTCGAATTGCTGGAGCAAGCCTTGCTACAAGCCAGAGAAGGTCGGATTCATATCCTCAATGAAATGGCCAGGGAACTTGACCAGCCTCGTGCCGACTACAAGCCTCACGCACCGCGGATCATCGAAATCCGTATCGACAAGAGCTACATCGGTGCCGTGATCGGACCGGGTGGTAAAGTCATCCAGGAAATTCAAAGCACGACTGGTACCACCATCAATGTGGAAGAAGTTGGCAACGAAGGTATTGTCAGCATTGCCAGTCCGAATAAAGAAAGTATTGACGCCGCAGCTGCACGGATTCACGAAATCACCTTCACGCCATCAGTGGGTGATGTGTACGATGCCGTGGTAAAAACGGTGATGCCTTATGGCGTCTTCGTTGACTTCCGTGGCAAGAGCGGCTTGTTGCACGTTACAGAAATGTCTCACTCCCGCATCGAAAATGTCGAAGACGAATTCTCGGAAGGCGATGAGATGAAGGTCAAATTGATCGGCGTCGATCAAAAGACCGGCAAGTTGCGGTTGTCCCGCAAAGCCCTGATGCCAATGGCTGACGGCACCTACCTGCCCGACGACTACACCGGAGAAGAAAGACGCAGCGGCGGCGGTGGTGACCGCGGCAGAGGCGGTGACCGGGGTGGCCGTGGTGGTGACCGGGGCGGTCGTGGCGGTGGAGGAGGAGACCGTCGTGGCGGCGGCGGCGGCGGTGGCCGTGGCGGCAACGGCAGACGCTAAAAAAGAAGGTTATTCAACCTGAAAAATAAAAGGGGTTGGTGTGAAGAACACCAGCCCCTTTCTTTTTGGAACCTGTCGAGGCTGTATCATAAGTTGATAAATGTTGATGATGGTTTATAAAGTTGATATGCTAAACACTGGAAAATCATTCTTTAAATATCAACTCTCAACCCTTATCAACCCTTTATTACAGCCTCTTTTTTTTGGGAACCTATCGAACATCAGGGCCTCAACATGGCCTTCGGGTCGTAGTCCCACTCCAGAATCCGGTAGAAATCCAGTTCCTCCGGGATCGCTACAAATTTTTTGGCCCGTTCGTAATCTTCCACTTTCAGGACGTGCAGGTCGCCGATGACCATTCTGGCAAACTCGGTGTTAATATCGACCAGCCGGGGTTGTATTTTTCCTTTTTTATCCTCAATGTCTTTCAGAAAAAGTGGCTTGATCTGAGCATCTCTCGTCGTACTGACAATACAACCTTTATGACCTTGTTCAAACAATCGCTTGACCCCCATGCCCAGCACTGTACACAGCGTCAGGTCGTAAGCCACCGGGCGGCAGCACCTCAGTTCGTATCCCAGTTCCACCGGGCGGCTTTTAATATCAATATCCAGTGACTTGAGTTTTCGCTGCACCAAAACGTTGATAATGTGGGCTTTACTGACGTTACCCAACTCGGGGTGGCCGTGAGCATCGTAGGTCAGGTTGATACCGGAGTTCCTTATTTCTTCGTTATCCAAAATATGAAAAACTCCCTCACTGACAATAGCGACCCCGTGATCGACATTGTTAATTTTCCGCTTGACCATGGAGGAAATGATCAGGTTGACAATTTTCTCCAGGGTAACTTTTGTTTTGTCAAACATTTCCGGAATGATAATGATCGGGAAATGACAACTGGCCCCGATTTCAAACGCCAGGTGACCCGCTGAGCGCCCCATCGAGGAAATGACGAACCAGGTACCGCTGGTCCGGGAGTCTTCATAAATGGTGTTGCCGATGTGGACCCCTTCATTTTTGGCCGAGTTGAACCCGAAAGTCGGCATCATATCGGGCAGTGGCAAATCGTTGTCGATGGTTTTCGGAACGTGGATATTCTGTATTTCGATATTGTTTTTCTCCAGAAATTTAGTCAGGCGGTTACTGGTCGAAGCCGTATCATCGCCGC
>JBFIJS010000489.1:0-3974 GCA_041600595.1 Saprospiraceae bacterium
ATAAAACACGGCCGCATTCAGGACAGCCGATCCATTCGCACTGATATTCAGGTTAATATCAGTTCCACTTGGGGTGGTTACGCTGCATTGAGAAAATAAGTTGTAATGAAAAAAGCAACAAAGGAACAATGTTGCCATACCGGTCTTCAAAGTCCTCGGCGTTCTGGGGAAGTCTTTAAAAACCTGTTCGAGGGATGCAAAAAAGCGGTCACGCATGCCCGCAAGAGTGTTGAACTTTAGCATAGTAGTAGGCTTGGTTTGTGAAAAAAAATATGGCTGCACGCAATTAATACTTGACAGTTGGCAAAAAGCAAACAGCAAACAGCTAATGGCAAACAGCAAAATGTAAAATACCCATCAGGACAGACCGCTGCCTGTCCTGTATTTAATTGTGTTTTTGTTCAGAAGGCGCAAACAAACAAGGGCGCTCTTTCTGGCTTCCGGTGAGATGTTTTTGTTTTGTTCTAGTTCTTTAAGTTCAATACGGAATTACAGAAAGGACTGTGTCCTATTTATTGTTCACGGGAATAGTAGTGCGGGAGACCACGAAAATTTGCTGGTAAGTTTATCGGATTAATCGGTTTCAGGTAACGTCGTGAGTTCATGTTCATACGGGATTGTAACGGGTCGGACAACTTAAAAAGATGGGGAGTCGTCCTGAATCGGTTTTATGTTCATGTATGGCAGACCAATGTGGAGCCTGCACTTTATTTGGTGCAAAAATAGAAATCCAGCCTCGCCTCAACATCCCTACATTTAGGTATTCTAAGCGAATGTTAAAAAAATATACAAATTCGGCACATTTAAACAAACAGCTGGCAACCAGTATCTTAGACACTAAAATTACTTTTTTAAAAATACCTGGCTGGTGGTCAGTTAATTTCTCTTACGATCTACACCGAACAAAACTGCAAATAATCAACTGGCCGTTCCTTGCATTTTGGAAGCTAAACGTTATTTTCACGCTATTGACTTGTTTTCCGTTTTCCGAATAGCTTCATCACCAAATAAATGGCCCCGAAAGATCATTGATTCCGGACCCATCGTTGACCGTTTTTCCCGAAAACCTCTTCATGATCCGGTTTATAATCGCCAAAACGAGACCTGGTCCGGAATTAATCAAAAGGTTGCCAAACGGCCTTTTAAAAACGTGTTACCCATCATGCTAAAAGACCTGAAATACCTGATCGCCTACCTGACCCCAGCCTCTGCCTTCATCGCCGTGACCTGGCAGGGAGCCTGGTCATTCGCAACCGTAATCATTGCGTTTGTCATCGTCCCTTTTGTCGAGCAGTTTTCGACTGGCTCGACCGAAAACCTCTCGGCTTCAGAAGCAGAAAAAAAAGAATCTTCCCCTTTCTTCGATTTATTGCTGTACCTCAACTTGCCGGCTCTTTACCTGATCCTCTGGTACTACCTTTCCGTCGTCACCTCCGGAACGCCGGCCGCTTGGGAAACTGTGGGTATGACGATGAGCGTCGGTGTAACGCTGGGCGGAGTGGGTATCAACGTTGCCCACGAGTTGGGCCACCGAAAAAAAAGATACGAACAGTGGATGGCCAAAATGTTGCTGACCGTTGCTCTGTATACCCAATTCTTTATTGAACACAACCGGGGACACCACCTGTGGGTCGCGACGGAAGAAGACCCTTCCTCGGCTCGTCGGGGGGAAAGCCTTTATCAATTTTGGGTAAGATCCATTACCGGTGTCTATACCCACGCCTGGCGACTGGAAAATGAGCGTTTAATAAAACAAGGAAAAAACACCTTCTCCGCTGCTAACGAAATGATCTGGCTGCAGGCGGCACACCTTATTTATCTGACGACTGTCTGGGCTTTCTTTGGCTGGGTCGGAGTTGCTTTTGCTTCAATTGTAGCCTTGTTGGCCATTTTACAATTGGAAACAGTCAACTACATTGAACACTATGGACTGCGCAGAAAAAAGCTACCCTCCGGTTTCTACGAAAAGGTCGCACCTCACCACTCCTGGAATTCCAACCACGATATGGGCCGTATCCTTTTGTACGAGCTCACCCGGCACTCGGATCACCATTATAAAGCTACCCGAAAGTATCAAGTCCTCCGTCATTTTGACGAGAGCCCCCAACTACCCCATGGCTATCCGGCCTCCATGCTCATGGCTTTGGTGCCCCCTCTTTGGTTTTCGGTAATGGACAAAAGAATTCCCTGATCCCCTTTGCAGCTTTAAGCCGTTTTCAACCTTGTTGTTTCACGCCAATGGACAGTGATGTGCCTCACCGTTGCTCAACCGGTGAGTTGCAAAAATGAATAGAGAAGGGGCTGCCCTTTCCATACTCATTTTTTTTCTGCAACTTGTCACCAATTCTTTCCAACCCATTAAAAACAGACAATATGTCCTTACTCATCAGAGATGGCAGGATCATCACCGCTTCCGATGATTACCACGCCGACATTTACATAAAAGGTGAAAAAATCCATAGCATCGGTAAAAAGCTGGACGTCAAAGCCAAACGCACCATCGATGCCGACGGCCTGGTCATTTTCCCCGGTGGTATCGACCCACATGTGCATCTGGATATGCCTTTTATGGGTACGTTTTCCAGCGACAATTACGAAACGGGAACCCGGGCCGCCTTACACGGCGGCACGACGATGGTGATTGATTTCATTTTACAAACACAGGGCAAATCGCTCCGGCATGCCCTCCGAACCTGGCAGGGTCGATCAGACGGCAATTGCCTGAGCGACTATTCTTTTCACATGGCCGTGACTGATTTTAACGAAAAAACAAAAAAAGAAATCGTGGAAATGGTTGAGCAGGAAGGCATCACTTCCTTCAAAACCTTCATGGCTTATAAAGGTGCTCTCATGATCGACGACGGCCAAATGGTGGACCTGATGCAGGAAGTTAAAAGATGCGGGGGAATGATTACCGTCCATGCCACCAATGGCGACATGATCGATAAATTGATTGCGAAACACAAAGCCGAAGGCAAACTCTCGCCACTGTACCATTACCTTTCCCAACCGGAAGTAACCGAGGCGGAAGCATCCGCCCGTTTCACCGATCTGGCATATTACACCGGCGTGCCCGCTTATATCGTTCACATGACTTGTGAAGGTGCGATGAATGCTATCCGGACAGCCACCCGGCGCAACCAGAAAGTTTTTGGCGAAACCTGTATCCAATACCTGATCCTCGACGCCTCTTTGTATGAAAAGGATTTCGACGGGGCCAAGTGGGTAATGAGTCCGCCACTCCGCCAGAAGAAAGATCAGCAGGCTTTATGGGCCGGCATCAATCAAGGGTTGATACAAGTCGTCGCCACCGACCATTGCCCCTTCAAGTGGGAGCAAAAGCTTCTGGGGAAAAATGACTTCTCCAAAATTCCCAATGGTCACCCGGCTATCGAGAACCGCATGGAATTACTCTGGTCGGAAGGAGTGGAAAAAGGAAAAATCAGTCCTAATAAATATGTAGAGGTCACCTCGGCCAATGCTGCAAAAATATTCGGCATTTATCCCAAAAAGGGGTGCATTGCCCCCGGCTCCGATGCCGATCTCGTCGTATTTGACCCGGAGGAAAAACACACCATTTCTGCCAAAACCCATCACATGAATGTGGACTATTCCGGCTATGAAGGCTGGAAGGTCACCGGTAAATGCAAAAAGGTGATCCTCCGTGGAAAGGTAGCGGTGGACTATGGAAAAGTAAGGGTGGAAAAAGGATACGGGAAGTTTGTAAAGCGGAAAAAGGTGTCAAAAGTGATTTAGTTTTTCATAAAATAAATACTTGACTTTATTCGAAATTGAATTCTCAGCGCATAACTTGCTGATTATCAAATTGATGATTTGTGGAATTTGTCTTTTCGAATAAGGTCTACTGTGTAACAAAAGTTTCTTTAAAATTTCACTGATTCATGTGGGCCGGAAATTTCACCTTAGCATTGAGGCAGCCAACTGCTCGGCCCAACGGGGTTTTAAGGGGCGGC
>JBFIJS010000490.1:0-3971 GCA_041600595.1 Saprospiraceae bacterium
ATCTGCTCATTAAATACCTGGGTAATAATCCAACCCACTGAAACCGGGAAATGATTAAATCATAGTTTTGTCCGAACACTTGATACAGATGATGTTAAATTATCAACACGCTAAAAAAGCATTAAGTATTGATTTATAAATCGTCGCCAACTGCCCTACTGAAGTGAATTCGGGATTTCGCTGCGCTCAAACTGCCAACTACCCCCCAACTCCTGAAAGCCATTTTTTGCAGCTCGTCTTTTTAAAATAATATTTTCTCAAAAGAGTCGCCTGAAATGCTCCTTCAACCTTTTGCCGTTTCTGCGGGAACCCTCTATTTCTGTTCCATCGTCCAGGAATAAGACATTTTTTCCGGCATCGTACGATTGTACATGTCGCAGGTTAACAATGTGCTTTTTTGACACCCGGATGAAGCTCGGAAGCGAGGTCAGGCCAGCTTCATAAAATCCGAGATTTTTAACAGACAGCACCATGGAATTATCGGTCAGGTAAAATTTGGAAATACTGCTGTCAGCCTCGATGTACCTTACACTATCAGCATCCGAATACATAATAATCGCATTGGACTTATAGATGGGGATTTTATGGACGTTTTGCTGGACGTTCAATTTGGAAATTTGGCTCTCTAAATTGCTCAGTCGCCACGAAAGGTTCCGCTCTTCTATCCGGCTTTTCGACCGCTTTACAGCTGCCAACAATTCTTCCTCATCGATAGGTTTGTAAATAAAATCCAGGGCAGAGGATTTGATCGCCTGCCGCAGATAATCGGAACTGTTGTAAGCAGTGATAAATATAATAGCGGACCGGTCAACTAATTGGCTGTCAACCTGATGAAAAAGGGAAAAGACCAGATCATCCTTTAGCCGGATGTCCAGCAGCCACAGTTCAGGCTGGAAGCGCCGGATCAATTCCAGGGCATTCGTAACGGTTTCCGCGATGCCGCATACCCTGATTTCGGGTTCATTTTCGGCCAGGATCGTCTGGATGACCTGGACAGAGTTTGGATTGTCTTCAACGATGATAGCTTTCATGGACCAGTTGAAAAGTTAAGAGGATTTTTGTTCCGCTGGGTTGATTGGGGAGTATGGCCAATTGATTATCAAATCCGAGTTCACGCAGGATAGCCAACCGTTCTTTCACCAGTCCAATCCCTATTGATTTTCGGCTACCCTGTTGTTTGAAAGAATGCATTCCACCACCGTTATCTTCGATGCTGAGTTGCAGCCTGCCACTTACTATTTTGCCTGTAATCCTGATCGTGTTTTCAGATTTCACCTCCCGGAACGCATGGATAATGGCATTTTCGACAAATGGCTGGAGGATCATGGGAGGCACAAGTGTATGATCCTGATCGAGTTGTGGGTCTATTTCCAGGTAAAACTGAAAAGGAGGCTGTTGCTGTTTGCTTTCCAGGAAGGCGTACAGCCGGATGTTTTCAATTTCCTGCCGGAGTGTCACCAGATTGAAACCATACGGCCCCTCATTGTCCGTTCCCTGATCCAATACCAGCCGGAGCAATTTTGCCAGGCTTAAAAGTATGGCATTGCCTTCTTTTTTTTCTTTTTTCAAAATGGCATTTTGAATGGAGGTCAGCGTATTGAACAAAAAGTGCGGGTTCAGGTACGCCTGAATGGTTTTCAGACGGTTGAGATGAAATTGTTGCTGGAGCTCATTCATCTCGTATTTTTTCCTGTTGCTTTGAAACTTGTAGTAGGCCATTCCCACGATGAGCAACCCCAGCAAAAACGAAGCGCCCATGATCGTCGATCGTCTTTGAATAAAAGGAAGCGTGACATCCAGCGTGAACTGCAAGTCGGAGCTCCGGGCAGCGTCGGGCCCTCCTACAGCACGCAGAACGACCTGGTTTTTACCGTGCGACAATTCCGGTAACAGTAATTCTCTCGAATCCTGTAACTGGGAAAATGCCTGCCCATTCACTGACACCTGATAATGATAAACGCCAGGCAGAAAGTTGACCTGAGAAAATTCAATTAGATGGGACGCTCCTTTTACCTGCAACTCAAACCCGTCAGAAAACCCGAAAGGAACCTGGTGGCTGCCAATTTGATCAACAACCAGCAGGAGGGCCGATCCGGGCGTCTGGAGCCTTTCCAGATCCAGGCGCTGAATGCCGTTGGCGGCGGGGATCCAAAGAAACCCGTCCCGGTAGCACATCCCGTTCTCTGAAGGTTCTAACAGGTGGAAACCATTGCGATGATCAAAAAGATGGGTCACATAGGCCGTGTCGGTGGTATATTTGACCACGTGTAAAGCATCCTTAGTGGTAAAAGCCAGCCGATCGTCTGGCAAAAAACAAATGCTGCTGATCCGTTCGTTCACTTCCGGAACAGCCTGCCGGATGGTCTGATTTCGGGCATCGAATCGGTACAACCCGCAACTGGCGCCGATCCAGAGCGATTGCCCGTCGGGCGTTTCCAGCGATACGACCTCCCGACAGGGAAAATCACCCTTCTCCCGGGTGCGGGTCGTCCAGGATTGTGTCCGATCGTTGTAGTGGCCCAGTCCGCCATTGCCTCCTACCCAAACTGTTCCGTCATTGAATGCAAGAATAGCGTTGGCATTGACCGTACCGAGTATTTCAGAAGGGAGTTTAACCTGTTCGATGATCCTTGCAGCCGGCAGTTCGATCCGGTAAAAGAAGTAGGTACTGGCAGCGAGGTATTGCCGGCGCCGGGCATCAAAGTCAAGCGCTTCAACCGGGTAAGGCAATTCAAAAAGACGCAACTTTGACTCGCCGGGAGCAAGCCAGTAAAATCCGGCGAGTGAACCAAACAACACCGCATCACCGGCTGCATAATTGCTTAAAATTTGGGCGTACTTGACCGGATCGTCCGTTTTTGAGAATGGATAGGTCTGCAGTAAGTTCCCGTCCATATCAATCTGAACGACCCCGTCCCGCCAGCTACCAATCAACAACGAACCACCGGTAAAAGGCGCCACCGACCAGGAATACCGGCAAAAAGGATTATCGTAAGATTCCAGCCCGTTCACGAAAACCGTGATCAAGCCCTCGTCAGTAGCCACCAGAGCCCGATCGTCGAGCGGCATACAGAACCGAACCTGGTTGTAGGGAAACGGCCTGACCTGTTTGTAAGTGTCGCCCTGACGGATATACAACCGGGTTTTATCATTTACGTGCATATATAATCCCAGAGGCGCAAGATCCGTAAGGTTGGAGAAAGTGTCGCTACGGGCTGAATAACTCGCCACTCTTTGCACGGTATCAGCGACGATTCGGTAAAAATCTTCAAAATGAAGGCTGCCTTTTGTCCAGCTGAACAATAAAAAGTCATCCTCCTTTTGCGTAAGCCCAAAGTAATTTGGCGTCACGACAAGGTCACTGCCAAAACGGGTCGAGTCGATCCGGATGGAATCAGTCAGGAGGTTGTAAACAATGAAATGATTTTCTTCTGTCAAAAGATAGACTTTTTCCAAATGATGCTTTCCCAAAACAGCTTCCAACTCAAGGCCCTTCAGCCCCTGGTAAACATCCCCGACCGGGGTAAAATGACCATCCCGAAAAAGGAGCAAACCTTCTTTCATTGAAATCCACAAATAGCCATTCCGGTCGGCAAAAAGGTAATGTTTCGATGGGCCTGGCAGGGGATAACGCAGCACCTCAACGCCGTCGAAGGAGAATAATTCATGTGGAGTTGTCGCCCAAATTTTTTCGTGATCCGAAGTCAGTCCAATCACCTGTCCGCCGGGCAGACCTTCTTTTTCATAAAATGACCTTACCGTCTGGCCGTCGAAGCGGCTGAGTCCTCCCTGCGTAGCAATCCAAACGAAGCCTTTTGCATCCTGGTGCAAATTGCGAATCTGCATCTGGGCCAACCCCTGCTGGGTGGTTATCTGGAAAGTGGGAAAATGAAAAAACGGCTCTTGCGCCCTGGTATTCAGGGCGAAAAGTATCAGTATCAAAAGGCGATATGTAAAAGCCTGCCGCATGA
>JBFIJS010000491.1:0-3969 GCA_041600595.1 Saprospiraceae bacterium
CTGCTTCCAGGCTTTCTCCGGACAGTTCCCAGGCAATGTTATTTAAGGTGCCGGCTTTCCGGACCGGATCAGCAATCAGGTTGAGGTAATAATCAAATTTTTCCCAGTTTTTATCCTTGGCATACAATGCGGCAATAGATGCTGCAAAAAAATTAATGTCCACCTGGGCGCCTTCCTGCTTGCCGAATTTTTTTCGGTAAGCTTCGAGATTGGCTACTTTCTGTTCGAGCTCATTCTCGGCCCAGAATTTTTCGTGCATTTCTTTTTGGGCCAGTTTTCCTTTTGGAAATTTCTCCAGGATTTTTGCCTTCAGTTCCCCGCTTGTTTCTTTGTCGTCCAGCACCAGGGCCATGTCGTAAGCAAGTTGCAACTGTTCTTCAGTTGCTTTTTTCACTTTGGCAAGCCGGGTCATTTCGGCGGTAACTTCCGCTATCGCCTCATGATTCATCTGCTTGTTGGCTAAATAACAATAGAACTGATAGTTCTTAGCGATGGCTTTTGATGACGGGTGCGACTTGAACTCCTGATTAACGAGGTTAAATGCTTTTTCGTGGTTGCGGTCAATATTAAGTTCCCGGTAGTAATTGCTGTACATCCGCGCTTTGGCCAGATATGCACCGGGCACCGCCTGGTCAGTAGCGGGATCGAAACAAAGGACTTTAAACCCTTTTCCCCCGCCATCATCCGCTTTGTTGTTTGTTTTGTTTTTTACCGAAAATGCGACGGCAACGGTTTGGGAAGTGGTTTGCACATCTCCGACTAACTGACCGTCTTGTTCCAGTAACATGACGTCCAGGCCTTTTGGTTGGTCGCCTTCAAACAAGTAGGCGATAATTTCCAGTTCTTGCTGACCTTTCAGTGGAGAATCCGCCAGGTTGTAGGTCAGCTTTACTTTATCACCGGGGGCTGGTTTTTCCGGTAAAAAAGTCATGTTTTGTGCGTAAGTGCTACAGTAAAGCAGGGTAGCGACAATTGTCAGCAGTAGGGATGATGGTTTCATTGTATTTTTTTTGTGATTGAATTAAAAAATTTTGACTTGAGGGGTGGATTTTATTGGAAAATGCCGGTGGGATAAAGTGGCATCCTGTTTAAAACCAGGACAAGCCATCATTGATTTTCATCAAAAGAGTTGTCTGTTCCGCCATGCAAAACCAACGCAGCAAGTTAAATGAATTTTCTAAAAACGCCATTGTAAATGCTTAATCCTGACTTGATCCGGGATCCGGCGAAACCATTCCGGTCTTCCACGTTTAACCGGTTAAATGTAGCCTGACGGTTGGGAAAGTAACAGTATGCAAAAGTGGCTACTGCTCACTTGGGAATTAATTTTAATGAAAATGCTACTCAACCGACACGGTTTTGAGGAGCATTTATATTTTTGGCGCGCAAAAGCGTGTAACTTCGCTCGGTGAATATGATTTAAGATCACCCAATACCACAAAGACAACCATTGAAAAACTGGTACAAAATCCAAAAGGACAAAAATTTATTATGAAACAATTCTTAACGTTTTCCTTCTTACTGCTCACTTTAGGACTTTATGCCCAACCAGCCAACGACGACTGTAGCGGCATCGTTGACTTGGGGGTTGCACCATCCTGTGATTCAACCATTTATAGTAATATTGGAGCCACACAAAGTAATATTGGCACCGACAATTTTCCCGATTGTTTTATCGGCGTACCAGACCGGGATGTTTGGTTTCAATTCACAGCCACGACCGATTTTCTTGACTACCGGATCGAAGTGACCGGTTGTGAAGACCCTTCCCAGGGAATCGCAGCCATGTCCAACCCTCAAATAGCCATTTACAGAGGCGCTTGTGAAATGGACGAATTGCAGTTGCTGGATTGTGTAACCGCCAACAATGGAGACGCATCCGTATTCATGGATCTCCTGGGACTGACTCCGAACATTACCTATTATTTGCGAATCAATGACTGGAACCCTACCACTGTCACCAATGATGGTGGTTTCAAATTATGCGTCAGAGAAAAACCACCGGTTAGTGTGATTAACCAGGGTGGCTCTTCTGAGTGCACGGGTACACTGACCGATACCGGAGGCGAGTTTGGGGATTACGGCAATAATGAAAGCTTTACCTTTAGTATCTGCCCATCTTCACCGCACGAGTGTCTGCTTTTCAACATGCAGTACTACAACCTGGAATTCGGAGCCGATGAAATTAATTTTTACGATGGCCCTGCCGCCAATCCAAACGATTTGATCAGCAGCATTACCGGCAGCGGTATCCCAACTGATAATTATGGCGGGGTTTGCTATTCGGTGGCGGCTACCAGTGGTTGTTTGACGGTCGAATTCAATTCGGATGCATCCGGCACTTTTGAAGGATTCCTGGGCACCTGGGAATGCAGCGCCAGTGCCTGCCCGGAGACTGCTGAAATTGAAGTAAATGCTAATGCTTCTCCGGATGATATCATCAAGTCGGTTATTTCAGGGCAGTCGCTTATTTCAATTGTAAATGTGGACTGTGGCGACGGACAAGTCGGGACATTTAACATCACAGACGATACCGATCTGGGTATGGACAAAGGCCTCGTCATTTCCAGTGGTTTTGTAGAAAACATCGCCAACCCGGCCAGCACACAAGCCGATGGCCAGTTTGGCGGCGCTTCGCAAACGGATGCTGACCTGGAATATTTATCCAGCTTATTCAACGGGGCGCAAACACAGGATGCCTGCATCATTACACTGGACGTTTTGGCGGCATCGGAAGAACTGACTTTTGAATATGTTTTTGGTTCGGAGGAGTACCCTGATTTTATCGACGGTGGCTTCAATGACATCTTTGCGCTGTTGGTTTCCGGCCCCGGCATCACCGGTGACCCGAACATGAACAACCAGGAGAATGTCTCTACCCTGCCCGATGGAACTTTCATTCAAATCAACAATGTCAATCACAGCAACAACTGGCAGTTTTACCGGGACAATGCCCTGAGCCAAAACATCGTCTATAATGGTCTGACATCCGATTCGCTGGGCGTGAAAAAAAGCCTGACAGCAGTAGTGCCTACTCAGCCCTGTGAGACCTATAAGTTGAAATTCGCAGTGGCTGACCGCCAGGACAACATTTACGACTCCGGGGTATTTATTTCAAAAATCAATACGGGCACGCCCGAGCTCAGTATAAATTATCTGTCAGGTATCAACTACCTGGTAGAGTCCTGTACCAATATTGATGATGAATTGGTCATCAGTTTCGGTAATCAGATAAATGCTCCGCAAACCTACCGGCTGGTGCTCGAAGGCAATGCCGAACTGGGTACCGACTACCTGTTGGACCTGCCAGATTCAGTGGTTTTCCAGACCGGAACCGAAATCTTCACTTTTCCGATAACTATTCTTCCCGACACACTGACAGAGGGCGTGGATACGATCAAAGTGTCATTGTTACGAGATTTTGGTTGCGGCGAGTTAGTTGTTTCAACGATCGAATTGGAGATATACGACCAGCTTGTGGTAGATGTGTTGAATGTATTTCAGGATACGGCCATTCTGTGTGCCTCTGCGGGTTGTATTCCATTAGAAGTGACCGGAGCCCAAACGTACTCCTGGTCACCCGACACGCTTTTTGACGATCCAACTTCCAGCACACCCATCATCTGTACCGATATGAGCCAATGGATATATGTTGAAGGTACGCTGGGCCAGTGCACAGACATCGATTCTATTTACGTCAATGTGATCGATATAGAGGTAAATATTGTCCCTGATGTTACCAGTATTCAAATATGCGAAGGGGAAACGTTGACCGTTTTGGCAGAAAACAATGTGAACGATCAAAATCTGCAGTGGTCGGCTATTTTTTCTCAGTTCGCCAATCCATCCAATCCGGAACAAATCGTTTCCGACCAATTGGGCATCGGTTTCGAATCGGTAACCGTCACCATTGATATTGGTGGGTGCGTCGCAACGGACAACCTGACCGTCAATTGGGTACCGTTTGAC
>JBFIJS010000492.1:0-3967 GCA_041600595.1 Saprospiraceae bacterium
CCGGGCACTCACCAACGAAGGGTACGATAACAACGGGAATGTGACCTTGTCGAAAATTGTTACGGGTGGCAAAATTACTTTCCTGAATGGCGACGTAGCTTCATGGGGCACCAATGTGCTGCTCACCCAAATTGCGGGTGGCTCAACTCCTCTGAACTTCTTCGACAATGTATTTGAAATTACCGGTACTTCTTCCGGCGTCAATCGCAACGGAAAAGCCTTTTCCGTACAGATCGACCAGGCACTGGTGAAAGACAAACTTTGCCCCTGGCTGGTGTCCGGTGTGCTGACTTTAACCGTGGACAATTTCGATGTTTCGCTGGATTATGGAGACGGAGACTGTGACCGGAAAGCTATATTGACCTTGCCCGATGGAACGGAACACGAGATCATTATCTGGAACTAACTACTGGACCCATAAGACAAAAAAAAACCGTGATCAAATCATCTGATCACGGTTTTTTTATGCGCCTATTTACTTTGGACCTTTGCCCAGGCATCTTTCAGCGTGACGGCCCGGTTGAAAATCAGGTGGTCAGCGGTCGAATCAAGATCGGGGGTAAAATAACCCAACCGGAAAAACTGGAAGCTGTCACCCGGTTTCGCATCTTTCAGGCAAGGCTCCAGCATTGCATTTTTCACGACTTTGAGCGAATCCGGATTGAGGAGTTCCCGGAAGTCCCGCTCATCCGCCGAGGGATTTTCGACCATGAACAGCCGGTCGTAGAGGCGAATGTCTCCCTGGATGGCATGTTTGGCAGAGACCCAGTGCAGGGTCGCTTTGGGCTTGAGGCCGGAAGTGTCGTTACCACTCCTCGATTCGGGAAAGTAAGTGCAGAGCAATTCGCAAACCTCACCGTTCTCATCTTTTTTATAATCATCCACCTGAATGATGTAGCCACTTTTCAGCCTGCCCAGCCTGCCCGGCCCCAATCGGAAAAACTTCTTCGGCGGATCTTCCATGAAATCCTCTTTTTCGATCCAGAGTTCTCTGGTAAAAGGGACTTCCCGGGTACCGGCAGCGGGGTCTTCCGGATTGTTGACTGTCTCCATCCATTCCGTTTGTCCTTCCGGGTAGTTGGTGATGGTCAGTTTGAGCGGGTCGAGTACTCCCATGACCCTGGTGGCAGTTTTATTGAGTACCTCCCGAACGGAAAACTCAAGCAGGCCCAGATCGATCACGTTTTCTCTTTTGGCAATGCCCACACGGGTAGCAAAATTACGGATCGCTTCGGCGGGATAACCACGCCGGCGCATTCCCGAAATAGTTGGCATACGCGGATCATCCCAACCGGCCACATGTCCTTCCTCGACCAGCAGCTTTAGTTTCCGCTTGGACATCATGGTATAGTTGAGGTTCAGGCGGGCAAATTCGTATTGTTTGGATGGGAAAATTCCCAGGTTCTCAATACACCAGTTGTATAGTTCCCGGTGGGGCATAAATTCCAGTGTACAGATGGAATGCGTTATTTTTTCAATGCTGTCACTTTGGCCGTGGGCCATATCGTAAAGCGGATAAATGCACCACTTGTCGCCTGTCCGGTGATGATGGGCAAACTTTATCCGGTAGAGAACCGGGTCACGCATGATCATGTTGGGCGACGTCATGTCGGCCTTGGCCCGCAAGACCCTCGAACCTTCGGGGAATTCGCCATTTTTCATTCTCGCAAAAAGATCCAGATTTTCCTCAACACTCCGGTTGCGGTAAGGGCTGTTTTCGCCGGGCCGGGTAGGGGTTCCCTTCATGGCCGCAATTTCCTCCGGGGTACTGTCGTCGACATAAGCCTTGCCCTTTTTGATAAGATCTACGGCAAAATCGTACAACTGATCGAAGTAATCGGAAGCAAAAAACAGGTTATCCCATTCAAATCCCAGCCACTGAATGTCGTATTTGATACTCTCGACGTACTCGGTGTCCTCTGTAACCGGGTTGGTATCGTCGAAGCGGAGGTTACATTTACCGTTATACTTTTTTGCCAAACCAAAATTGAGGCAGATCGCTTTGGCGTGGCCAATGTGCAGATAACCGTTTGGCTCCGGAGGGAAGCGAAAATGTACCCGTCCGTCATTTTTACCTTCAGCGATATCTTTTTCGATGATTTCCTCGATGAAATTGAGGGTTTCTCTTTCTTTGGTTATTTCAGACATCTTTCAGTTTTTTTGATTTTGAAAATTTCTTTACGGTATTCCGGTCACAACTGTTCAGATACAACCCGTATTATTTAAAAATAGTGCAAAATTCCCAGCCCTACATGCGTTCCGGCATTTCAATGCCCAGCATCTCCATCCCCGATTTCAATACCTGCGCCACTGTCAGGCTGAGCTGCAACCGGAACGCTTTGGCTGGTTCCGAATCGGCCCGCAGGATGGAGTGTTCACTGTAAAACTTGTGGTAAGCCTTGGCCAGTTCGTAGCAATAACTGGTCAGGGCCGACGGGTCAAAATCAACGGCTGCCGCTTCGATCGTTTCCGGAAACCGGTATAAAATCCTGATCAGGTCAACTTCTCCGGGCATGACTATATGTTGACCGGCCAAGCTGATATCGACATCTTTTGCTTTTCGGAAAATAGACTTGATCCGCACGTAAGCATTTTGGATATACGGACCGGTCTGACCCTGCAGGTCGACACTTTCTTTGGGGTCGAAAACCATCCTTTTCTTGGGCGACACTTTTATAATGTGGTATTTCAGAGCTGCCAAACCGATTTTTCTGATGATATCCGCTTGTTCGGAGGCAGGCAGCTCTACTGTTTCGCCCCGCTCATCGGAGGCGGCCCGAGCCTCTTCGATGACTTCTTTTACCAGGTCGTCGGCATCCACAATGGTGCCTTCCCGGCTTTTCATTTTTCCTGTAGGCAAATCTACCATACCATAGCTGAGATGGTGCAGGCCATCGGCGTAAGGTTCGCCGAGCCGTTTCAGCAACTCAAACAAGACTTTGAAGTGGTAGTCCTGCTCATCGGCCACCACGTAAACCATTTTTTCGGGCCCAAAATCCTTGTAACGGGACTGCGCCGTACCGAGATCCTGAGTAATATAGAGAGAGGTGCCGTCGCCCCGCATGACAACCTTGTGGTCAAGTTTGGCATCCGTCAGGTCCGCCCAAATGCTTCCATCTTCCTTTTTGTAGAAAATGTTTTTTTCCAGCCCCATTTGCACGGTATCCTTTCCCAGCAGGTAGGTGTCCGATTCGTAATAGTATTTATCGAAACTGACTCCGAGCTTTTTAAAGGTCTCTTCAAATCCGGCATAAACCCAATTGTTCATTTTTTGCCAGAGTGCCTTGACTGCCGGATCGTTGGCTTCCCATTTCATCAGCATTTCCCGGGCTTCCCTGCCCAGGGCGGAGTGCTCATTGAAATAGGTGTTTTTGTAGTGGTTTTTGAAGAAAATAGCACTGGCCTGCTCGTCATCGGCGGCTTCTTTTACCTCTTTGATGTTGTGACGTTGTGATTGAAATATCTGAGCGGCGGTATCGGTTTGTTGCCAGGCCTTGTATTCTTCCTGAAATTTTTTCTCAAACAACACATAATAATCTCCCACAAAGTGGTCACTTTTTTTACCGGTGCTTTCCGGAGTTGCGCCTTCGGCAAATTTTTCCCAGGCGAGCATACTTTTACAAATGGCGATACCACGGTCGTTGATCACCTGTACTTTGACCACCTCATACCCGACGGCCTCGTAGATTTTGCTGCACGACCAACCCAGCAGGATGTTTCTGATGTGCCCCAGGTGCAGCGGTTTGTTGGTGTTGGGTGAGCAATATTCGATCATCACCTTGCGGCCGTTGGCAGGTTTTTTACCGAAGTTTTTATCCTGAGCGATCTGCAGCAAAAAGTTTTTCCAAAAAGTATCCGCAACAGACAGGTTCAAAAAGCCCTTTACTACATTGAAACTTTCGATTTCGGCCACGTGATCAGCCATGTATTGTCCCAATTCGGCAGCGATTTCGTCGGGTTTTTTTCG
>JBFIJS010000493.1:0-3962 GCA_041600595.1 Saprospiraceae bacterium
ATTTGTATAAAGATTTGGCAAAATACCCACCGGCTACGGCACCGGGAATTTGTTTTAATTATTCCAACATCGGTATGGCTCTGCTGGGGAACATCATGGCGGATAATAGTGGAAAAACGTACGACGAATTACTACAGGCTGCCATCGCCCGGCCCTTAAAAATGGAAAACACTGCCGTCAGGTTAAACCGCATGCAGCTGCGACAGCTGGCGCAGGGCCATAACAAAAAAGGCAAAGCCACCCATCACTGGCAACTGACGGGCATGGCTCCGGCGGGTGGTGTAAAGTCTTCGGCCAACGACCTGGTGAAGTTTCTGCGGGCCGGTCTTGGCATCTCCGGCGACCAGCTGATTACCGATGCCTGTAAGCAAACCCATGAGCCGCAGCTGGAGGTGGAAGGCAGGGTGTTGGGCCGCCCAACTGCTGTCGGGTACGGCTGGTTCGTTAGTAGTCTCAACGATACCACGTCTGTGGTTTGGAACACAGGAAGCACGGCCGGTTTTCGGTCGTTTATCGGTTTCGTGGGGTCGACTGCCACCGGAGTTGTCGTGCTGTCGAATTCATCCACCGGAGTAGAAGGAATTTGTTTCCGCATTTTAGAAATACTGAATACGGGTAATACCAAAGGGTTGTCCTCTTTGTCGGGAAAGCAGGACTGAGCCCTGACACCGGGAAGGATGCCGGAAAACGGAAATAAATAAAGTCTGCCTAATGGCCGGCAACCAGGCCGGTGCACCAGAACACCTTTGTTGGTTATGTTCATCACAGATTGTCAGTGAGCGAATAAAATGACGAAAGTCAACATGGTGGTTGACGAGCCTCACCTTTCCGGGGAGCGTATCAACATAAATTTGGATGGTGAATATTTGCGTCCCTTAAAAAAATGAATCATGAAAAATGTTACAATGGAAGCCCAGGTCTTAGGAAGTTTTTCCATTCCCTCATACAAAGTAGGGCAGGCAATGATCGGATTAAAATTGGATACGGTCGATGTGCCTATCTTAAAATATTTTAAATTTCTGGCAAAAAAGATACCCTTCGATGCGGGGTATTTTTTACACGTTGCGCCGAGGTTGGAATTGTCACATCCATTTTTCAAAAAAAAGGATGACACCATGCTGGACCGGTCCTCTATGATGAAAAACAAGAAAAAAACACTGGCATTGGAAATAAAAACTGAGTTGAAAGGACTGAAAGGCGTAGACATAGAATACGACGTGAGAGAAGGTGATAAACTGGAAGAGTTGTTAAAAGATATCGAGGATATTGATGCGGATCTGGTGATGATTGGTAAAAAGCTACAGGAAAATAATCAAATTGTATTTGCCAAAAATATTATCCGTAAAATAAAGAAAAATGCTCTTGTAGTGCCGGAACGATCAAGGCTGCAATTAAAAAAGATATTAGTCCCAATTGATTTTTCACCCCATTCTATCAAGGCGCTCCATACGGCCATCGGCATTGCCAAACAACTGGTCGATCCAGCCAGGGTCGTTTGTTTGAATGTTTACGAAATGCCCAATTTTGCCTCTTTCAATATTAGTAAAACGAGAGAGCAGTTCCAGGCAATGATCGAAGAAGACCGAATGGAAGCATTCGATGCTTTCTTGCACTCGTATGCCCCGGAGGATAGTGACCGTATATCCAGGGTGTTGTTGCAACGGGAAATGCCCTGGGTGCCTCATTATATCATGGAATACGCCAATAAAAATGACGTTGATTTTATTGTGATGGGGGCAAAAGGTCATTCAAAGGTTGAGTTATTATTTATTGGAAGCGTCACCGAAAAATTATTAATGTTGAATGATACGATACCCACACTGGTTGTTAAACACTGAAAGGTCCGGGAAAAGTTGGTGGAAAGTTCTGTGCCCAGAAGTGCAGAAAAGGAGTGATTTATTTTTATAAACCAATTTATACCATTGATATCATGAAAAATAAAATAGGGGTTTGGTTGGATTTTAAAGAAGCCAACATTATTAAACTGAATGAAGAAGAACATACCATAGAGACGATTCCTTCCGAGATTGAGTTGGTTCGTCCGAAAGGCGGTGCCCGCTCCAAAACGCCCTACGGGCCAATGGATAAAATATCCGAACGCACATTTCTCGAAAGAAGGAAAGCACAGGAGAAAAATTATTATGATAAATTAATAGTAGCAGTGCGGGATGCTGACGACGTATTTATTTTCGGCCCGGCCGAAGCAAAAGACGGGTTTTTAAAAGCCATTAAAAACCAGGCAGGATTCGCTCCGGCAGTCAGAGGGGTAGAGCGTGCCGACAGTATGACCGAAAATCAAAAAGTAGCTAAAGTAAGAGCTTTTTTCGGGGGCGGTTGAGGCTGACCATCTCTGCGTCGATCCTTTGGTTCCTGCTGATCCTGTTTTTCTGATGATTGTGGTGCGGTAATAAAATGATAAATACTGTTCTGCATTTTGGAAAACCACCCCAATTAAAAGGCCGTCATAGCGGCTCACATCCATTCTTCCGTATCTCTTTATTCCTTTCCAGGTGAGAAAAATCAGTTGAGCTTCATGATGTAACACATTGCAAGTTGCCTTCCCGGGCAGGTAGCTTGCATAGTGAAAAAGAATGTGTCGGACAGTTGTAAACTGCTCCGGGCTGCATAAAATAAAGTGATCGTTGGCTGTCGGTTTTTAGACCCCGAATTATTGCCCAAAACCAAAACAAAAACCGACGGTCAATGATCCATAACCATTAAATTCTTTTACCATGTTACGCCCTAATATCCGCAACCGGACTTTTGATTGGATGGGTGAAAAATTTGCGCCGATTATTGACCGTCACCATTTCCTTGGCCGCAGTTCCCTTGACCCCGTCTGGGGGAAGAAAAAACCTTTCGTCAATATTTTCAAAGAAGGGAAAATGTTTGAAATGGAGGTGGCTATTCCCGGATATAATAAAAAAGAAATAACCGTTACTATCGCTGACGACATATTGGTGATTAAAGGAGAGCGAAAAAAAATTAAAGATATCAGCAACTCTGTTTTTTTGCTTAAAGAATTTGAAAAAGATGCTTTTGAGCGACAGTTCAGACTGGCGAAAAATATTGGGCACGAAAAAGTGAAGGCGAAGTACAAAAATGGTATTTTGAAAATTAAATTTTACGATGTGCCGGCAGCAGAAGAAGTCGTCAATAAAACAGTGGAAGTCGCCTGACAACCACGATCCCATCAACCGAATTTGATCCCCGAAAAACCATTTTTTAAATAAAAAGCAATGAACAAATTTAATGTTTATATCCCTGCCCTGGCCCTGCTTTTTATGTTGGGCCAATTTTTTAATATAGCTGCACAATCTGAAAAAGAATTACTGGCTCAATTGGTAAGCGAAGACCAGGATGCCATCAATGCCTTGGTTTTGTATCCTGAGGATACGCGGATCGCCATTTTGGAAGCGTCGCTTCATCCCGAGGCTTTGATCAAACTGGAAAGTGTGCAGTCGCAGACCAGCAGTTCTTTTCGGGATTTGCTGGGTAAATACCCCCGCAGCACCCAGGAAATGATCTGGGACTTGACGCGGTATCCGGGTTTGGTTCACTCGCTGGCAATGGTTGACGACGTGACGCGTGGAGCCGTCAAAAAAGTGCTTAACGAATATCCGCAGGTCATCCACCAGCGGGCAGAAGAGGCGGCACTGAGCCACCATTCATTATTGGTGAAAATCGACCAGCTGAACAAGGCCGCCGAGGCGGCTTTTGAGGTGTTACTGGCCCAGTATCCGCCAAAAACACAAGCTGCTCTCCGGGATTTAACTGCGCTGCCAGAAGTCCTGACCATTCTGACCGATAATATCCGGCTAACAGTGTTGGCGGGCGATATGTACCGCAAAGAACCGGAGTGGGTACTGCACAAGGTGGACAGCTTTCACCTGGAAGTGGCCCGCCGGCAGGCAGAAGAAGTGGCCGACTGGAAAGCAAGCCTGGAAAACGATCCGCAGGCC
>JBFIJS010000494.1:0-3948 GCA_041600595.1 Saprospiraceae bacterium
ACCTCAACGAAATTGGGTTTAATATCATTGAAATCTCAGAACAAGAGGCGGGTGATTACAGTGTCGTGGTGCAGGATCTGGATACGGGTTGTGAGGAGACGATTGATTTTGAGATTGAACAAAAAGAAGCGATTATTGAAATAGCAGGCGGAGGTTATCGGCCTATTTGTCAGGGTTCTACCGTTCCGTCTTCCATCATTCTGCGCCCTTGGGTGATTTATTGTGCGGATTGCTCAGTCGTCGGGTGGACGACCCAGGACGGCACCATTCTCCAAGTGGGCACCAATCAGCAAGAAATAGAGGTGCCTTTGGAAAATGCCACCTATACCCTGGAAATGGAGGATGTATATGGTTGTACTTTTACCACCTCTACTACCCTCCGAATTGGTTATGTCGATTGTACTGAATGTGATGAAGGGGCATTTACCTATATGAATATTTCGGGCGTTGATCCCTGTCAGGAGTTTATCATGGTGGTAGTCCAGCCGGTTGATCCCAATGAGATCATTGCACCGGCAGGGTACAGTGATCCCCGCTGGGTGTCGGTAGATGATGTTATGCCATATACCATTCTCTTCGAAAATGATCCTGAATTTGCAATGGCTGAGGCTACGAGGGTAGAGATTACCCACCAGTTGGACGATGACGTGAATTTGGCCTCTTTTAAACTTTCCAGCTTTTCTTTTGCCAATATGGACTTTGCAATACCGGCTGGTAGTAATTTTTATCAAACAAGGTTAGATGTTCGTGACTCATTGGATGTATATGTGGACCTGGTGGCGGGTATTGATGTAGTTGAAAATAAGGCCTTTTGGATTTTTCAGGCTATTGATCCCATCACTGGTGAGCCTCCGCTCGACCCTGATTTGGGTATGCTACCGGTCAACGATACATTGACGCACCGCGGGGAGGGTGCGGTAAAATTTACCATCGAACCCAAATCTGCAACCCCTACCGGCGATACCATTTTCGCTCAGGCAAATATTATTTTCGATGAAAATGAGCCCATCGAAACCAACACTGAATTCAACGCGGTAGATGCTTTTGCGCCAACGAGCACCATCGCCCCATTGACGCCCTATTCAGGTGAAATATTTACGCTCCACCTTTCCGGCAATGACGATACGGGAGGTTGTGGCCTCGATTATTACAATCTTTATGTTTCTGAAAATGGCAGCCCGTTCTTGTTGGCTGCCGCCGGAATCCGGGATACGGTGTATGAATTTGAAGGTTCCGTTGGAACCACCTATGGTTTCTACACCCGTGCCGTTGATTTCGTAGGAAATATAGAAAGCCCAAAAGGTTCGGCGGATGCAACAACTCTCGTCACGGCCGACCTCCGGATAGCCTCAAAAATCCTCCTCCTCGGCTCCTACGACTCCCTCACCCAACTCATGACCGACGACCTCCGCACGCAGGGCTTCCTGCCACTTGAAGAGCCCTATTTTGACCTTGGTTTTGTCAACGCTACCGGGGAGGAAACGATCGACACTTCCGTCTTGCTGGTGACGGGGCAGAACGCCATTGTGGATTGGGTGTTACTGGAATTACGGGACAAAGCGGACACCTCACTGGTGGTGGCCACCCGTTCTGCTTTGCTGCAACGGGACGGAGACATCGTGGATACCGATGGCAGCTCCCCCGTGGTTTTCAAAAACCTGCCGGAAGAGGAATACTACGTTACGGTGCTCCACCGCAATCACTTAGGGGTGCGGTCGGCTGCGACCGTGGCCATGAGCTATGCCAATCAAGCGACGCTGGATTTTTCGACTTCTCTAATCCAAGCCATTGGGGGCAGCAACGCCATGGTTTATGTGGGCAATGGCCTGTACGGGTTGATCCCCGGTGATTTCGACCACAACGGGCAGGTGCAAAATGCTGACGTCTCCAACATGGTCTATACCCTGGGACTGTCTGGTTACAAACAGGGTGACTTCAACCTGAATGGCCAGATACAGAACTCTGACCTGCAATTGTTGCTGATTCCTTATTTGGGAAAAGGGGTGCAGTATTGACATAGAGCTAAACTGATATTAAGTGATTTCACAACTATCATCCAAACCCAAAAAAATGAACAACCCTCACCCCCAAGACTTCCGCACCTCCAAAATCATCGCCCTGACCGGTGCGTGGAAATCCATGATACTCCCTTTTGTTGGGGTGTTGATCGTTTACACCATTGTGGCCATCTGGGGAGGCTCGTTTATAGTGATGAAATTTTTTGGAGATCGGTTTGAATCAAAGGGGGAAGCTATACTCGTCATTATCCTGTTATCGGCAGGGGTGCTGTTTGCCTGGTTGTTGGCGTTCCTGACTCATTTTCCCAAAAAATGGAAAACAAAAGTGGAAATTGATCTCGAAAAAGAATGCATCACGCTGCAAACACCAAAAGGGGACAAGGAGTATCATTTCTCCATGGTTGCCAGTATCCGCTACCAGGCGGCTACCTCCCTTTTCAGTACAAGCTACCTTTATTTTGTCACAGGGGACAGGGGCAAGGAAGAGCCGCTGGTGGCGCTGTCGGATGCTGCGATATCTACGGCGCTGTTCCACTTCCTGAAGCAACGGGCCAGGCTCCAGGTCATTCAATAATTTTTTCTGGCATCCGGGGCGCTACCTTGCCTCGTCCAATCGCAGTTCCATTTCCATTTCTTCTCCATTGCGGAGCACTTTCACTTTTACCAGGTCGCCGGGTTTGTATTTTTCCAGAATGAGGATCAGGTCTTTTCCACCTTTAACGGCATCACCGTTGATGGAAACGATGGTGTCGCCGAGACGGATGCGGCCATTGCGGTCGCGGTAGGTAGGTTGCAGACCGGCTTTTTCGGCTGCACTGCCTTTAATGACGTCGAGGATAAGGGCACCGGCGAGATTGAGCCGGCTGGTCGTTTGGTCGGTGGCCAGTTCGACCCCGAGGGTGGGGCGCATGATCTTGCCGTGTTTGATGAGTTCGGGAACGACCCACTTGACAACATCTACCGGAATGGAAAAGCCGATGCCGGCCGATGCGCCGGAGGGACTGTAGATGGCGGTGTTCACACCGATCAGTTGACCGGAGGAATTGAGCAAAGGGCCACCGGAGTTACCGGGGTTGATGGCGGCGTCGGTTTGGATGGCGCCACGAATGGGGATGCCCGCCACCGATTGAATTTCGCGGCCAAGTGCACTGATGATACCCGTCGTCAAAGTTTGGTCAAGTCCAAAAGGGTTGCCAATGGCAAATACACTTTGACCGACCAGCAGGTTGGAGGAGCCGCCTACCGGGATGGGTTGTAAAGCTTTGCGGGGTGCCGTTATTTTCAGAACCGCCAGGTCCTTTTCCGGAGCTTTGCCGACAAGCTCGGCGTCCCAGGTCGTTTGGTCGGCGAGGGTGACCTGCGCCCGGTCAGCGCCCTGGATCACGTGGTAATTCGTGATGATGTGCCCGTCACTGTCCCAGACAAAACCGGAACCACTGCCCTGGGGGATTTCCATGACGTTGCGTGTCCAGTAGTCTTGCCGGAATTTGGAGGTGGTGATGTAAGCTACCGATGGGGCTGAATTTTCGAAGAGCCGGATGGTGGCTTTTTCGTCTTCGTTCAGGCCGGGAGGCATGGCCGGCGGGGTTTTGAAGTTGGCGGGGGTCGCTTTTTCGGTGGGCGGGGTATCATCGCCGGCTTCGTCTGCTATCTGTGGTACTGGTGGCGGGGGCGTAGTTTTGCTTTGCCAGGAAGTGCCCAGGAAGAAACCACCGGTGAGCAGGGCGATGTAAAAAAGGAATCTGAGAAATTTCATAGAAATCAGTTTTTCACAAAAGTAGCAATTCATATATATCCGATGAGCTACCTATCTTTCCGCTTGACAAAACTTTAACAAGCAGCATAAAAAGGGAAAGATCAAGGGCTGGTCCGTTCCAGGCCGCAAACTGTTTCCTTTTTATCTTTTACGCGGATGCCGTGAAGTACACTG
>JBFIJS010000495.1:0-3947 GCA_041600595.1 Saprospiraceae bacterium
ACGGGCGGTTACTGAAGGTGTGGGAGGAGTAAGGTTTAAAGAAAATAAAACCTGCCGTGCCGGATAATAACCGCGTTATTGTTATACTGCGCTAGTATTGGTTTTGTGCATTGGTAGAATTTAATAGTAAAAATAAGGAGCCCGGAGACGGTTGGGGACACATCTTCTCCCACAGTCTCCGGGCTCTCCACCTTTCATCACAGCTGCACTGGAACCGGTTGCGATGGAGTGCCACTTCATTGTACAGAACTCGTTCGTTCCTTACTTTTTTTTGCATCGAGAGCCCCGAAATGCAAACGATTTTATTTTTGAAAAACTTTAAAAACTGACTATGACTGATTCATTACTGGTAAAAAACATCCGGCAACTTGTCGGCACCGAGGAACAACCACGCACAACCCCGATTCCCGGCAGCCAGCTCGGCCAACTGAACAAGGTAGAGACTGCTTACCTGTTAATCGAAGGGGACCGGATCAAGGACTTTGGTCCTATGGAAAACTGTCCTGACCGCGCCGACCGGGTGGTGGATGCCACCGGCCGTATGGTATTTCCGGCCTGGTGCGATTCGCATACCCACCTCGTCTTTGCCAACAGCCGCGAGGAAGAATGGGTGGACCGGATTCGGGGACTGAGCTATGAGGAAATTTCCAATAAAGGCGGGGGTATTCTTAATTCAGCCAACCGCCTGCAAAAGATGTCCGAAGAACTTTTATTTGAGCAGGCCTGGGAACGCCTCGAAGAAGTAAAAAGCTACGGCACCGGGCTCATCGAGATCAAAAGCGGATACGGACTCACGGTGGAGAGTGAACTGAAAATGCTGCGTGTGATCCGCCGGTTAAAAGAGCGGAGCCGGATGACCATCAAAGCGACCTTTCTCGGTGCGCATTCCATCCCGCTGGCATACCGGCATTCCAACCGGCAGGGCTATATTCAATTGATTGTCAACGAAATGCTGCCAAGAGTGGCGAACGAAGGCCTGGCAGACTACATCGATGTATTTTGCGAAAAAGTGGCCTTTTCCGTTGATGAAATGGAGCAGGTACTGGAGGCTGGCGCCAAATATGGCCTGAAACCCAAGGTGCACGTCAACCAGTTTTATTGCCTTGGCGGCATTGCGGCGGCGGTCCGGCACAATGCCATTTCCGTGGATCACCTGGAGGTGGTGGACGACTCCGATGTCGAAGCACTCAAAGGCAGTTCTACCATCGCTACCCTGCTTCCCTCGGCCCCGTTTTTTCTCAACGATCACATCCCGCCCGCCCGCAAACTGATCGATGCCGACCTGCCCGTCGCCCTGGCATCGGACTACAACCCCGGCACCACCCCCTCGGGCCGGATGTCTTTTGTCGTATCGCTGGCCTGCATTCAGATGCGGATGTTGCCGGAAGAAGCCATCAATGCGGCTACTCTGAACGGAGCTTTTGCCCTAGAAGCGGCCGGTGATTTTGGCAGTATAGCACGCGGCAAGAAGGCCAGTTTTTTTATCACCAAACCAATGCCGTCGGTAGCGTATTTGCCTTATGCGTTCGGGAGCAACCTGGTGGAGCGGGTATTTGTGGAGGGAAAATAGCTGACAGGCAGAAGGGCCCGTATGCAATGTAGAGATAAAATCCGGGGCAGGATCGGTCAGACGTCTGTTTGCCATTCCTGCTCCGGATCTATTAAAAAGGAGATCAGATCATTCTTCCATATCCATGGTGTGGAAAACCTGCAGCACATCGTCGTCTTCTTCCATCTTCTCGATCAATTTAATGACTTCCTCTGCTTCTTCGTCGTTCAGTTCTTTGTGCACGGAAGAAATGCGGTCAAGCTTTGACTCTTTCAACTCAATGCCTTTTTCGTCGAGGGCTTTGGACAACGCACCGTAATCGGCAAAATCGCAAAACAGGATCAGATCCTCTTCCTCCGTCTTGATTTCTTCCAGGCCGTGATCGATCATTTCAAACTCAAACTCCTCCAGGTCGCCCACAGCATCTTTGGAAATGGTAAATACCCCTTTCCGGGAAAACATATAATCCACCGAGCCGGAAGTCCCCAATGAACCGCCGTATTTGGAAAAAACGTGGCGCACGTTGGCGACGGTACGGGTAGGATTGTCGGTAGCCGTTTCGACCAAAACCGCAATGCCGTGGGGAGCGTATCCTTCATATACGATTTCGGAGTAGTTGGCAGAGTCTTTACCCAGCGCTTTGGCGATGGCGTTATCGATGTTCGTTTTTGGCATGTTGGCAGCCTTGGCATTCTGGATAGCCATCCGCAGACGGGGGTTGTATTCGGGGTCGCCGCCACCTTCTTTTACGGCGATGGCAATCTCCCTGCCCACTCTTGTAAATGCCTTGGCCATATTGGCCCAACGTTTCATTTTCCTTGCTTTCCGGTATTCAAATGCTCTTCCCATTGGGTTCGATGATTAGATGATGATTGAATGGTTGATTTGCAATCGTTTGGTCCGGGGCCGGTTTTAGGCTTCCGAGGTATCATTCACGCTTTTTCTGAAAAAGTGAACAATCCGTACCAAAAACGGGGTGCGAAATTACACACCACATCCGAATTTTGAAAAGGGGGTATCCCGCAAATTTCATCGTTGTGAGACCAGAAAATGCACCGGCGCAGGGAGCCGGGCCGGTGTCTGCGCGGTTTTATTGAACCTCAGATTCTTGTTCGACCAATTCTTTGCCGATGTAAACCAGCAGATGATCCTCCCCTATTTCCAGATCACTCAGATCGTGCGGGATGATGTCAATAAAGCCATCCGGGTATTTAATGAACAATGGCATCCGTTCTTCCTGCAAACTGAATTTATCCTGGAGGTTTTTCAAATGTTCCGTCGATTTGAGCGGCAGCTCATGAATAGTAGGGAAATCCCGGGCTATTTCATTGAGGTTGAGAAAATCATCGTTATAGGAAAAAATGCCGGCCTGCGGCAAATTTTCTTTCGGCATAGACATTTCGTCGGGCGACAACAACCGGAAAGTTCCCATTTCACCAAAAACGTCTTTGTATTTATTTACCGTAAACTCGTTGACGGGCTGGCTGCTCGTCATGGCAATGAGGTAGCCGATATCCAACAGTTCAATGTGTTTTTCGAGGTCGTCAGAGTAAATATTACTGAGGATCGCTTCCAACCCTTCATTTTGGGCTTTTTTGGTACTCTCCTCGTTGGTATCCAAAAGGACCACATGGCGGCCATTTTCCTGCAGGTACTTACCAATCAATCTGGCGGCCTTGTTGGCACCAACGATCAGGATGCCGGTGGAGGCAGACTGGATAACTTTCAGCTGTTTGGCCATAAACCGGGCCGTGGAAGCGTTCAGCAGTACTGTTCCCACCACGATCATAAACACCAGCGGAGTGATGTATTCCGCCCCTTTCACCCCTTCTTCCATCAGCTTAAACCCAAACAGAGAGGCAATCCCCGCAGCCACGATACCCCGGGGACCGATCCAGGAAATGAACAATTTTTCATTGAGGGTCAGCTCCGAACGCCGGGTACTCAGAAATACCGACAGCGGCCGCAGCAGTAAAATAACAACTCCGAACAGCAACAGGCAGGGCCAGTTAATGACCAGCATGATGCTTTCCATATCCATGTGGGCTGCCAAAACAATAAACAGGATAGAGATCAGTAAGATACTGATCGATTCTTTGAACAAGATAACCTCCCGAAAATTGGGGACGTCCAGGTTGCCGAGCACCGTACCCATCACCACCACCGTCAGCAGGCCGGATTCGTGCATCAACTGTTCGGAAAAAACGAAGACGCCCAGGACTACTGCCAGAATGGTTACGTTGAGCAGGTAATGCGGTATCCATTCTTTTTTAATGAAAAAGGCAACCACAAAAGCTATGAGTGCCCCCATGGCCAGGCCGATCAGGATGACTTTGGTAAAGGCCATGATCGCATGACCGCTGTATTCCCCGACCGTATCGCCGGAAATCAGAAACTC
>JBFIJS010000496.1:0-3943 GCA_041600595.1 Saprospiraceae bacterium
GGTATTCATATCTTTTATAGCTCGCAGAATATCACGCCGGCTAATCTGCCCGACAAGTTTTCCTTTGTCGTCCATGACCAGGAGCCGCTTATATTTAGTGTTGACAAAAATGTCGGCGGCATCAATGATATTGCTGTTGACATTAATGGTTTTCATGACATTAGACATGTAGGCGGAAACGGTGTCTTTATCAACCGGATGGTTGTAATATGCGCCACTGATCAACACTTTCAGACAGTCTTTGTCGTCAATTAGTCCCACCACTTCCTTCTTATCATTTAGTACAGGTGCTCCCGTGATCCGGTTTTCCAACAAGGATTTGATCACTACTGAAATTTCGGTATCGGGTTTAAATGTGATTAAATCCTTGACCATGTAATCGGTAATAGGCGGAGCCGTCAACGTCAAATCTTTTCGATCATTTTCAAGTGAGTTTTGCTGAAAGTTTTTCATAAAAAGGAATTTAAGGTAATGCCACGTAGTAAAGGCTGGTGAAAAAATAAAAGAACGGTAAAAGATAAGCATCTTTTGCCAGAAAATGAATTTTTGCCAGGAATTAAAATTTTAACAGGAGAAAACACCGGCCATCTTTTTGCTGCCATTCGTAAATTGTAGAACGGCTGTTAGCCCAAAAAATGAAAGTCTGCGAGTATCTGCACTGCGAATCCCCCGATTGGCAGCGTATCAAGAATATAATGGCTGCGAATCCAGGTATTCACAGTACATTGGTTTCAACTTGCAAGTAAATCCTGAAAACGGAACCGTAAAATCAAGACCGGGAGCATACTTTAGAGCACTGCAGACAAATTTCCACAGAACAGTTTACCTTGCACTTCACTTGTTGCGATCAAAATATCAGGGAACAGGCTCGTTTACACGCTGAATGATTGATAATAAAGTCTGTTTCCGTACCGAACATTTTTTTCATTTTATCAAAACCTAATGGCAAACGAACCACAACTAAAGAAGACACTGGGCCCGCTGATGCTTTGGGGCCTTGGTGTTGGCTATGTTATCTCAGGTATGTACTTTGGTTGGAATCTGGGACTGGAAAAAGGTGGAACGCTCGGACTGGCTGTCGCCACGTTTTTCATCATCATCATGTACGTCACGTTCACCTTCAGTTACACGGAACTGGCCTGCGCCATTCCGAAAGCCGGCGGGGCATTTGATTATGCGATCCGGGCACTCGGCAAGAATTGGGGCTTCCTGGGTGGCATGGCCCAGAACATTGAATTCATTTTTGCACCACCGGCCATCGCTTTCGCCATCGGAGCATATCTGAACATTTTTCTTCCTTCCGTTTCGGTACTGACGATTGCCATCGGTGCTTACCTGGTTTTTACCGCACTTAATATATATGGTGTAAAAGCAGCCGCCTCTTTTGAATTGGTCATCACGATTATCGCAGTGATCGAGTTGTTGATCTTTGCCGGAGCGGCTTTGCCTGCCTTTGAGTTTAGCAATTTGGAAAAAAACGCCTTGCCGAATGGTTGGTCAGGAGCATTTGCGGCCATTCCTTTTGCCATCTGGTTTTTTCTGGCGATCGAGGGTGTTGCCAATGTAGCTGAAGAAACGGTGAACCCGCAGCGCAACGTGCTGATCGGTTTTGGATCGGCAATCCTCACCCTGGTTATCCTCTGTCTCCTGACCTTCAGCGCGTCCGTGGGGATAGATGGCTGGGAAACGGTGGTGTACGGAGCCGATGGGGCTGTTTCCGATTCACCGCTGCCACTGGCCTTAGCCAGACGGTTCGGAGAGGGACATTTTCTTTATGCCCTGGTCACCTCGATCGGGTTATTCGGGTTGGTCGCTTCCTTTCACGGAATTATTCTGGCCGCAGGACGATCCACCTTTGAATTTGGACGGATCGGGTTTGCTCCCAAAAAATTAGGGCAGGTACACGCAAAGTTTCGTACACCGGCCAACGCCCTGCTGGCCAATATGGGCATAGGTATCATCGCCTTGTTTACCGGCAAAACCGGAGAGATCATTACCATTGCCTGCTTTGGTGCACTCACCCTGTACATTGTTTCCATGATTTCCCTGTTGGTCTTGCGAAAAAAGGAACCGGATCTGGAAAGGCCGTTTAAAGTGCCTTTATTTCCGGTGTTTCCGGTCGTGGCCCTGTTGATTGCCGCTGTGGCATTGGTGGCGATGACCGTTTACAACCCCTGGATTGCTCTGGTTTACTGCGGGTTGCTGGGCGTAATGTTTGTCTGGTTCCGGATTTACCACAAAGAATAGGTCGGCTGTAGTAAGTACCGCTTTTCCGCCCTCCTTAATCAGGGTCTGCTATCCTCCGGTGGGGTTGTGCTCAAGCCGGAGCCAAATTTCCCGGGCGCCACAGAGCCAGTCGGTCGGCTGTTGATCCGGGGTAAGGGTGCTTATTTCGTACTTTTTTTTGGGCAGGCCAATTTCCCGGAAGACTCTCACCAACCTTTTCTTTCGCTTTTTCACCAAATTATTCCCCACCGCAGGTAATCCTATGATCAAGCGGGTGTTTTTATGGCGCAAAATATTCACGGCTATTTCTTTCAAAGCATTGCCGTATTCGTCCAGGAGTACATTACTGCCAAATTCGAAACCAATCAACGGGCAGTTGTCCGCAATCAGTCCGTTAATGTCGGTGGGTTGATGAACCACCCGGAAATCGAGGTAATAGCCACCAGCCGCAAAACTGGAATAAAATGGTTTGATCAGGAAATTTCCCGGCATTTCATAGTTGGTATAGTTGTACCGGTCGGGCTCAATCTTGGAGGTGTCCACCAGCGCCATTTTTGTTTCACAGGAAATGGGAACAATAGCGGAGGCGTTGTCTAACAGGAGGTTGCCATTGTAAGCTCCCTCGTAGCCGTCGGCATATCCGGCCTCCAGGGTTATCCAGGAGAGGTTTTCCGGAGGCTGAAAGTAAAAAGTGTACTTTTTCCAGTCGGCATGATCGATTTCCGCCGAGGCTGCCAATTGGAATTTCCTGCCACAGGGGCTCAGTCCGCCCCAGATCACCAGCACAACCGGCGTATTGAAATTGGTTGGCAGCCCGTTGGTCCGGCTCCTGCTCAGCAATTTGTCCGAACGGGAAAGACTCAGACTGAGTGCATAGCATTGCCCCGCCTGCATGGGCGCCGAAAGTTGCTGGCCGACACTCTCACTGGTATGGTTGTCGCGGGTCACCAATCCAACATAGGAACGACCATGTTGCGCAGCCTGATTCACCTCAAACCGGCCATTTTTGACCGGGTGGATGTCGGGTGGAGACTCGTTGTTGAATGCACAATTATGCCAGCCTCCCGGCAAACTGGCATAACCGGGCGATGCTTCAAACGATGGATTCTTCAATTGAATGACTGCCTGTCCAAACAGAACCGAACAGGACGTTCCGAGCAGGGCAGGCAAGATGGCGATCAACAGTATTTTTCGGTTAAACATCATGGCCTTGAAAAGGTAGGTTGTTTTTAATGACAAAGAAAAAATGCCAGGGTTGGAAATACCTGATGGACCGGCACAACTAACCCCCTCAACCAGGCGGCCGTCAGGTTTTCCGGTGTATGCTGCGGTATAGCCAGGACAGGTATCTCTGTAAAACAACCAAAAGTCAGCTGATCAATTTTATATTTGTTTGTTTATTTTTTGTTTGCCGGAAAATAATCAATTGCTAACCAATAATACCTTTTTTATTTTGATCCAGGAACTAAAAAAACTATCCTCCTCCCTCGACGGCGACCTCCATTTTGACCACCTTATGCGAACGCTCTATGCCACAGATGCATCGGTTTACCGTTCGTTGCCAATGGCCGTTGCCCTGCCCAAAAACAACGATGACATTAAACAATTGATCGCTTTCGCGGCGGCTCATAAAACTTCCTTAATTCCCCGGACGGCAGGTACTTCCCTGGCGGGGCAATGTGTAGGCGAGGGCATTGTGGTAGACGTTTCCCGATAC
>JBFIJS010000497.1:0-3942 GCA_041600595.1 Saprospiraceae bacterium
CCGGGAAAAAACAATCCTCGTGTACCCAAACCCCGGCACCCATACGGTATTTGTGGAATGGCCGGCATCGCTGTCGGTCGACCGGGTTGAGCTATTGGCTGCCGATGGCAAGTCGCTGTCTGTCTGGCGGGAATTCGGGTCTGCCGGCTTGTCTGTGCCGGTGGCTCATTTGCCGACAGGCATCTATTTTTTAAAAATACAGGACCGTCAGCAGGTGTGGCTGGAAAAGGTACTGGTGGATTGAGAGCATACTGCGTCCCGTTGCTTGTGCGCTGAAAAAACCTTTCCGTATATTCAGCAACTCGCTGCGCATTTTAAAAATGAGGAACGGTCTTTTCCCCGCCGATCCAGGGTTCATCCGGGACGCAACCGCCATTTTCACCTGTCCATTTTTTTGTTTGCTTCGCAAATGTTTTTGTCAAACCGGCTGCATTCCGTCACCAACGGGGACGGGGTGTTTTTCTCTATCTTTACCGCAAAAAAAATTGAAACGGTCAACCTTTTTCAACTGTTTGCTGGGTCTGCTTACCCTTGCCTGCGGTCTGTATGGTTTTCACCAGGCCCCCACAGAGCAACCCGACGCCTGGGGTTTTTTTGGTCACCGTAAAATCAACCGGCACGCCGTTTTTATCCTGCCACCGGACATGCAGGTTTTCTTCAAACCGAATATCGACTACCTGACTGAGCACGCCGTCGACCCCGACAAACGCCGCTATATCAGCCCCTACGAGGCTGTCCGCCACTACATCGACCTGGATGTTTACGGCCGTTTACCCTTCGATCATGTACCCCGCAACTGGACCGATGCGCTGATCCAATATTCGGATCTTTATTTTTTGGATAAAAACCGCGATACGTTGTCTTTATTTCTCGACAAACAAGCCACTGTCCGGCTGGATAGTTTAGGGGAAATTGTCCTGCATCCGGCCCTCACCGCCGGTGATACGATCCGCGTGAGTTACCGTGATTTCCGGTGGTTTTTTATCCGCAGTTTTCTGCCCAATTTTTACAACGACAACTGGACGGCATCCTGCGACAGCCTTGCCAAATTGCTGCGTGTTCCGGCCAATCAGATCAGTTGCGAAAAATTACTGGCCACGGATCACCTGTCCGAAAATGGTATTTTACCCTGGCATTTACAATCCATGCTGCGGCGTCTCACCGATGCCTTTGTTGAGCTGGATGTCAAAAAAATACGCCGACATGCAGCCGACATCGGCCACTACATCGGCGATGCCCATGTGCCGCTGCATACCACCGAAAACTACAACGGACAACTCACGGGCCAGGACGGCATCCATGCTTTCTGGGAAAGCCGCCTGCCCGAATTGTTTGCCGAAGAAGCCTACGACTTCTGGACGGGGAAAGCCGAATTTATCGAAAACCCCAGGGATTATTTCTGGGAAATGGTATTGACCAGCCATGCACTTGTCGACAGTGTGCTTTTGATTGAAAAGGACCTTCGCCGGCGTTTTCCTTCCGACCGGCAAATGTGCCAGGAGCTGCGGGGCGGAGCGATGGTCCGCACCCAATGCACGGAATATGCAGCCGCCTACCACGAGCGAATGGGCGGCATGGTCGAGCAGCGTATGAAAGAGGCGATCCTGGCAGTTGGCAGCGCCTGGTACACGGCCTGGGTGCTGGCCGGACAACCGGATCTGCGCCAACTGGAAGCCCAGGCCATGTCCGTTGATACTACCGATGTGGGAAATACAAAGGGGAAGAAAGGTTTTTTCCGAAATTGGATACACGAGTAACCAGGTTCCGACGGAGCGAAATCGTGAATATTACTTCGGGACGGCAGTTTTAGCGCAGGAGCCTTTGCATATTTTTGTGCAAACGGAATTTACCTGTCTAATCTATCAGACTTTATTCTGAAATATTTTTTAACAGCACCGTCTGTCGATGGCCGTCCACCGATTTAACCGGCGCAGATCGCCACTCCCCTTGGGTGCTTTTAACTCAATTTCAGTTATGCCCACCCCTCAATTTTTATTTGCATTTTAATTTTGATTATCTATCATAAACAACCGTTTCAAATGAAAAAAACAATCACCTTATTCTTTCTCATTTTACACTCGGCATCTGTCCTGTTTGCCCAAAACGAAAAAGCCGTGGCCGACAATGATAAACTGCAGGCCCGCAAGCATGGCCTTGTCGTCACCAGGCATTCCCTGACCCTTTCCAACGGGAACCGCATTGATTACAAAGCGACGGCAGGCTATCAGGTCTTAAAAACCGAAGACGGTAAGGACCGGGCAAAAATGTTTTTCGTAGCCTATACCAAAGATGGCGAAAAAGACCCGACGAAACGCCCCGTCACCTTCGCTTTTAATGGCGGCCCGGGCTCCTCCTCGGTTTGGTTGCACATGGGAGCACTCGGCCCCAAACGCATTGTTATGACCGACATGGGCGATGCCACTCCGCCGCCTTACGAGGTTGTGGACAATGAATACTCGTGGCTTGAATACACCGATCTGGTTTTCATCGATCCGGTGATGACAGGCTACAGTCGTCCGGCCGATTCTACCGATAAAAAAGAATTCACCGGGTATGTGGAGGACATTGAGTCGATGGGCGAATTTATCCGCCTGTACACCAACCGGTACGAGCGGTGGGCTTCGCCCAAATACCTGGCCGGAGAAAGCTATGGTACCACCCGGGCCTGTGGCCTTGCCGGGCATTTGCAGGACCGGTACGGAATGTACCTGAACGGGTTGGTGCTGATTTCGCAAATCACCAATTTCCAGACGGCCCGTTTTGAAATCGGCAATGATCTGCCCTATCCGTTGTTTTTACCCACCTACAGTGCGACGGCCTGGTATCATCAACAACTGGACCCGGCTTTCACCGATTTAAATAAATTACTGGCGGAAGTGGAGCGTTTCGCACTGAATGAGTACACCCTGGCGCTGGCCAAAGGTGACGCTTTGTCCGAAAAAGAGAAAAATGACGTGGCGGAAAAATTATCGCGGTACACGGGGCTCTCCCGGGCCTACATCCTGCAGGCCAATCTGCGCCCGGTCATCCATCGTTTTGTGAAAGAATTGAGAAGGGACGAGGGAGTTACCGTGGGCCGCCTGGACAGCCGGTTTACTGCCAGTGATTATGACGGCACCCGGGAGCGGTACGAGTTTGATCCCAGCTACAACAAAGCCATCTATGGCCCTTACACGATGGCTGTGAACGACCACCTGACCCGTACCCTTCGCTTTGAAAGTGACCTCCCCTACGAAATACTGACCGGCCGCGTGCAGCCCTGGAACTACGACAATGTGCAAAACAGGTATTTGAATGTTTCGGAAACACTGCGGGAGTCCATGACTAAAAATCCGCATTTGAAGGTTTTGATATGCAGTGGTTACTACGATCTGGCTACGCCTTATTTTGCCACGCAATACACCGTGGATCATATGTTTTTGGAAAAAGAGCTAAAAAAGAACATTGACCTGAAATATTACGAAGCAGGGCATATGATGTATATCCACCGGCCGTCTCTGGTGCAATTTGCGGGTGATGTCAGGGCGTTTTATTTAGAAAAATAAAAAGCGGTCGCCGGCTCGTTTGCAAAAAAAAAGTGGGCAGGGTTACTCAGAAATCATTGCGGAGGAATTTTAAAAAGCGCTGCTTTTCACCCTTCCGATGTGTTTATAATACAGACCGCAAGCCGTTAAATATTCCGTGCAGGCAACGGAAATGTGCGCTGCGTTGAAATTTCTCAATTAGGAAAGATACCTTTACTTTGCCTGTTGTTTGGAAAATAATGAACTGAAACCAAATTATCGCGAAACAAATGCAACGCCCAGATTTCAAGAATATAAAGTTCGATCCCGCCGTTTCGATCGATCAACAGCCATCCACTCCGGAACCGGCAGCGGTCAAATATCACGAAATGCCCGAACAGATCAGGATACCCTCCCGGTTCGAACCACAGACTTTTGC
>JBFIJS010000498.1:0-3929 GCA_041600595.1 Saprospiraceae bacterium
AAATGCTACGGAGCAAGAGTCGCACGAAGAAGAACGTACACTTGCTCATTAATTCACAGCTATACGTACTGTGGAAATAAAAATAAATCAACTTAATAGGAAATAATTTTCAAAATGGCAGCCAATTACAAAGACGTTTTATTTGGACTATACAATGATGAGACTGTTTTGATGAGCGCTATTAAAAAAGCGAACGAAAAGCATCTCGACATCATGGATGTTTACACTCCATTTCCGGTCCACGGCCTCGATCCTTTGTTAGGACTTGAAGAAAGCCGTTTGCACATCGTAGGTTTCATATTTGGGATGTTGGGTACCCTGACAGCCCTCTGCGGAATCTCTTTCATTTTCGGTGGAAGCCTCCTTTTTGAAGGTGACTGGCCAACCATATTTGGTGGAAAACCTTACTGGTCGCTGCCTGCTTTTATTCCGATCACTTTCGAGTTGACGGTACTGTTCTGTGGTATTGGAATGACTGTCGTCTTTTACATTATTTGTGGTATGGGTTTCGGCGTTGACAACCCGATTCTCCACGATAGAATCACGGATGATAAATTCTGCCTGGCTTTCCAAACCAATGACATGAACGAAGAGGATGTGTCAAACCTGAAAGGCTTCTTCGACGAAACTGGTGCAGAGGAGGTTCATTCAAAGCAGATCTAACGACCTGCTATTTAGAACAATTCTAAAGAAGTAATTATTAAAATCCACAAGGTTTCAGAATTGTTAGATCTGCAACTTTGTAAAGGTTTTTGAAATAAGTTTTTTCAAAATGAAATTCATACAGCAATCATTTTTAGCATTTATATCCTTGCTCCTGATGGGCGGCTTTAACGCTTGCCAGCAGGCGGGTGGTGAAAGCACGGGAAGCGAATTCATTCCGGATATGGCCCATTCCGTTGCTTACGAGGCTAACGTCATTACTGATTACTCCCTCAACTCATGGGATAAAGAATCAGTTGTGAGCCGTCGGGAATTATCAATGCCCCGGTTACCGGTTAAAGGGTCGATCCCCAGAGGTTACTCCGGTGTAGCTGCCAACGAAGGTTCCTTTGAAAATGCCAGCCAGGCCGTTGCCAATACAATGTCTAAAATGAAGGCCGATGAGGGAATCACCTATACTCCAAACGGATCGGTGCCTTATTACTACCCGGACACCGAGGAAGGACGGCTGTTAGCGACCGATCAGATAAAATACAATCCTTTCCCTATTTCTCAGAAAGGCATTGCTCAGGGACAAGAGCTCTACAACTACTACTGTGGAATATGCCACGGCGAAAAAGGAGATGGAGCCGGCTACCTGGTTCGTGACAATGGAGGTAAGTACCCCGCCCAGCCTGCCAATTTCTTACTGGAAGATCTTGTCAACTCAAGCAATGGACGCTACTACCATAGTATTATGTATGGTAAAAACGCCATGGGAGCTTACGCTGACAAACTTAGCTACGAAGAGCGCTGGAATGTGATTCATTACATTCGCTCACTCCAGGCTAAATCTTTGAAAGTTAAATACAATTCGGAGGTCAATGAAATGAATCCGGATTTTGGCGTCCCGGTTTCAATGGTTAAAGCTGTCGCCGAGGTTCAGAAAGAAATGGCACCTGCGGAAACAATGCCACCAACTGAAAACCACGAGCAGGGTCATGACAACGGTCAGGGCCATTAATTAAAAGGAAACATCAACTAAAAATAACATTAAGCCGGCTTGCCGGTCTATTAAATACCTGCAACGAATGAAGCAGTTCACTTTTGAAGCAAAACAAAAGACATTATTTATGGCAATGATGGGACTCGGTCTCCTCTGCCTGGCTCTGACATATGTGTTCGAGCCGGCATCTATTGCCGAAGCGGGCGTTCACCAAAGGTTTTGGTCTAACTTTCTGCACAATGCATCCTTTTTTACGGGCATGGCTTTTATGATCACCTTCGTAATCGCTGCATTTACCATGGCTTACGCCGGTTGGTATGTTGCTTTCAAACGCTTGTGGGAAGCATTTTCGTTGTTCCTGATCCCCGGACTTATTTTGATGGCTGTATTGGCAATTGGAAATTATGCCCACCTTCATCATTTGTATCACTGGGCAGCTGATGGCATCAGCGAAATCGGTAACGCAAATTATGACAAAGTGATCGCTGGAAAGTCCTCCTTCCTGAACAAGGGATGGTACCTTTTCGGAACGGTCATTTTAGGTGGAACCTGGGCGTTCTGTGCCTACAAATTCCGCCAGTTGTCGCTTGCTGAAGATCAGGATGGTGATCGTGTAACTAATTTCAAATACCAGAGGACGCTCAGAAAATGGAGTGCGTTCTTGTTGCCGGTTGCAGCTTTTACCGGTCCGGCAATGATCTGGCAGTGGATTATGTCTGTAGATGCACACTGGTACAGCACTTTATACGCATGGTATTGTATGGCCAGCTGGTTCCTTGCTGCTTGTTCTCTGACCATTATGCTTTTGATTTATTTCAAATCAAAGGGATATTTTGAAGAAGTCACCAAAGAACACCTGCATGACCTGGCTAAGTATATGTTTGCCTTCAGTATATTCTGGACTTATTGCTGGTTCAGCCAGTATATGTTGATCTGGTACAGTAATGTTGGCGAGGAAACGATTTATTTCCGGGAAAGACTCGACAACTATGGGGTGCTGTTTTATGGCAACCTGGTCATCAACTTTGTACTCCCCTTCCTCATTCTGATGCGTAATACGACGAAGCGTCGCTATGGTACACTGTTATTTACATCTGCCATCGTCTTCTTTGGTCACTGGTTTGACTATTTCTATATGATCAAGCCGGGTACGCTGATTACTGCCAAAGAATTGGTAGGAGGAGGACACGGAGCAGAAGGCCATCACGATGCAGCTCACCACGCATCCAATTTTGTTGATGGTTTTACAATTCCCGGTTTGCTGGAGATAGGAGTAATGATTGGCTTTTTAGGCTTTTTCCTTTACTTCGTTTTCAACGCATTAACCAAAGCTTCGCTGGTGCCAAAGAACGATCCTTATCTCGGAGAGTCTTTACATCACGAAGTTCAAGTTTACGAATAAAATTAGTTGGATCAGGGAGTCTGGTTAGGCACATTCCAACCAAACCCTGAAACCAAAAATCTATAATTAAATGAGCACAGGATTAATTATAATTTGTTGCATAGCACTCATCGCCATCGTGGTCGTTCAGATCGGTAAAGTGACCGAACTGGCGGCGAAAATCAGGGGTGAAGAAGAAGTTCAGTACGAAACAAACCGGAGAAGCGGAGTTTTATGGCTTGTCTTCGGGGTTGTGTTTCTGATTGGCTGTGTTTGGTCCGCCGTTCACTATGTTCCCTGGATGCTGGGTTATGGCCCGCACGAGTCAGCCTCGGAGCACGGTGGTGCACTGGACTCGTTATTCAATCAAACGCTTTGGTGTACGGTACCGGTGTTTCTCATAACCCACGTCGCCTTGTTTTGGTTTGCCTATAAATACCAGGGCAAAAAGAATGCAAAAGCCACTTTTATTTCTCACGATAATAAATTGGAAATCATCTGGACGGCAATTCCTGCAGTCGTTATGTGCTTCCTCGTGATCCAGGGTTTGGTAGCCTGGAATGAGGTCATGGCAGATGTGGAGCCAGGTGAAGATCACATCGAAATTGAAGCCACCGGCCAGCAGTTTCTCTGGCACCTTCGCTACCCCGGTCCCGACGGCAAGTTGGGTGGAAAAAATTTCCGCAAAATCGTGCCGGGTGAAAATCCGCTGGGCCAGGACTGGATGGACGATAAGAACCTGGACGATATCCACGCTACGGAGATCGTTTTGCCAGTTGGTAAAAAAGTCCGGGTCAGGATCAACGCCATGGATGTACTTCACAACTTTGATCTTCCCCATTTCCGGGTAAAAATGGATGCTGTTCCGGGTATGCCTACCTATTTTGTTTTCACACCAAA
>JBFIJS010000499.1:0-3928 GCA_041600595.1 Saprospiraceae bacterium
AGGCATCAGACTGCTCGGCCCAACGGGATTTTAAGGGGGAAAAGGTGGCAACGCCACCTTTTCCCCCTTAAAATCCCTATAGGCGCACGTTGGGGGTCAATTGAAGCTGAAAATTTCCTGCGCCGCATTTCATAAACTAATTTAGATTACACAGTAATAATTTTTAGTGTTTAAAATGCCTTACTCCGGTCAGCACCATCGCCAGACCGTGGGCATCACAGTAGTCGATCGATTCCTGGTCTTTGATCGAGCCGCCTGGCTGGGTAACGGCCTTGATGCCCGCCTTGTCCGCAATTTCCACACAATCGGGGAAAGGGAAAAACGCATCAGAGCCCATGACGGCCCCGTTGAGGTCGAAGCCAAAAGCTCCGGCTTTGGTGATGGCTTGTTTCAAGGCATCTACCCGGCTCGTTTGGCCGCAGCCCATACCGATCAACTGCTGGTTTTTAACCAGTGCAATGCCGTTTGATTTCAGGTGTTTTACCGCAATATTGGCAAAGAGCAAATCTTTGATCTGTGCTTCTGTGGGAGCGACTTTGGTCGCCACAGTGAGGTCGCCGGCCGTTTCGATTTTAAGGTCGGTGTCCTGTTCGACCACGCCGTTCAGCAGGCTGCGGAAGGACCGGGGGCGGACGAAAAAGTCCTTGATTTTGAGCAGGATCCGGTTTTTCTTTTTTTGTAAATGCTCCAGGGCATCCGCGTTAAAGTCGGGAGCGATCACCACTTCGTAAAATAGCTTGTCAATTTCTTCGGCAGTGGCCCGGTCGAGGGGTTTGTTACAGATAAATATACCGCCGAAAGCAGAGACGTTGTCGCAGGCCAGTGCTGCGTGCCAGGCTTCGATGAGGGTAGGGCGGGAGGCGAGGCCACAGGTGTTGGTATGTTTCAGAATGGCGAAAGTCGGCTCAGCGTCCCTGAATTCCCGCATGATCTGCACGGCTGCGTCGATATCGACCAGGTTGTTGTAGCTGATGGCTTTGCCGCCCAATTTGACAAACATTTTATCGAAATCGCCAAAGAAGACGCCGTTCTGGTGTGGGTTTTCCCCGTAGCGCAGAATGTCTGACCGGTGTACACTATGCTTGAAAGCCAGGTCGGCAGTGTCTTCATTGAAATAGTTGAAAATGGCAATGTCGTAATTGGATGACACCTTGAAAGCCCGGCGGGCCAGTTCTTTCCGGTCGCTGAGATCGAGGAATCCCTGTTTTTGTTTCAGCAATTCGAGCAGCATCGGGTATTCATCTTTGGAAGGCACGCAGGCGACATCCTTAAAGTTTTTGGCAGCCGCCCGGATGAGCGAAATGCCACCAATGTCAATTTTTTCGATGATGGTTGCTTCGTCATCGGTGCTGGCCACAGTCGCTTCGAAAGGGTACAGGTCAACGATTACGAGGTCGATTTCCGGGATTTCGTATTGGGTCAGTTGCGACCGGTGTGCCTCTTCCCGACGGGCCAGGATTCCTCCAAACACCTTTGGGTGCAGGGTTTTTACCCGTCCGTCCAGAATGGAAGGGTAGGAAGTCAGGTCTTCAACGGTTTTGACGGGGACGCCCAGGCCTTCGATATAGGTCTGCGTGCCGCCTGTGGAGTAAATGGTGACTCCGAGCCGGTGCAGTTCGAGTATGATTTCTTCCAGACCTTCTTTGTGGAATACGGAAATGAGTGCTGATTGAAGTTTTTTCACGGTAAAGATGGATCACGCACGGTTGGTTGTGAGCCGAGGGTGGCTTTTTTTGGCCGCTCTCCGCCCAACATCCCCCGTTGGATGCTGATTTATTAGAAAAATAGTTTTTGTAAAAAGAAGCGCAAAGGTAAAGGTTAATGCAGTATCCTGAACGATGATCAGTCATTGATTGCGGCATAAGATCAATTTCCAGCCGGCGGAAGGGTAGTCTGTCCGGTAATTTTCCGGTATTCAGAAACCTGATTTTTAAAATTATTTGGTTGGCACAGGTGTGGGGATTGGTTTTTCTTTGTGACCGTGAGATGCATTTGCCAAGCGCAATGATAATATTCCTGGCTATTTGTCCGGTTGATCAAACGTAAAAGAGACTAACCCCAAAAGACAACCCGGCGATTTGCACATAAACACCCGACACCCCGGTTTTCTACGACACGCTACTCTGATTTTTTGATCAGTATTTACCTGGACAGAATCAAACCGGAGTCAACCTCGATGCCGTGGGCCGGAATTTCCGTCCCGCTTTACAGAAACTGCCCGTTGTCCTGTAAGTCGTTTCTGTTCAGGTACTTACCCGGATCAAAAAAAGCTATGAATACTTTGGGATTACATTTCATACAAGATTGATGGTGCCTGCTTGCCAAACCAAGCGGGCTTTTTTTTACCATTCGCCATGCGTTCACCACATAGCTCTCCGGCTTATCAATCGTAATGATTTTTTTTAATAAGAGGCATGATTTATTCCCAGGCTAAAAAGTAGAGAGAAGACACCATTTATGGTTAAATTTGTCATTGCACGAGTATTACTATAGCTTTGTGCGTGGGAATTCATTTATGGCCATTTCTTTTTCATATCGCTTAATTGTCATCAGGTTCTTATTATTTACCATCCTGATGACCTGTCTGTCGGATGTCTATGCCAACAGATCCTGTGCCGTTGATAGCAATTTTGAGGAAGTGGAAAATGTGGAATTGGAAGACCAGGCGGAGGAAGAAAAAGAGTGGCCGGACAATGATCTTGACGAAGATGATGCACCTTTTCTTGTGTCCGTCAGGACCCCCAACCTCTTAATCAGTTTTATTCTCACTCACCAGAAGTATATCTTATTTCTCCATCCTGCAGGAATTGTCCTGCCCCCTCCCGAATGTTAAATCCATGATGATACACGCCCGTCAGGGTGTGTTTTGCTTTGCCCGCATCCCATTTTTTCTGGTGTTATTTAGTCAATATTTTTTCTGAACCTTATTAAAAGGAACGATTGCTTACTCGTTCCGACGCTGTTAATTTTCAAATTTTTAAAAATGAATTCAACTGAAAAATTTCAACATGGCTTGTTAGCCAATTTAAAACATGACCTGCCTGCCAGTGTGGTCGTTTTCCTGGTTGCGGTACCTCTTTGTCTGGGAATTGCTTTAGCCTCGGGGGCTCCTCTGTTTTCCGGCATCATCGCCGGCATCATCGGAGGTATTGTTGTAGGTGCAATTAGTGGCTCCCAACTTGGAGTCAGTGGCCCGGCCGCCGGGTTGGCGGTGATCGTTCTGACGGCCATTCAGGACCTCGGCAGTTACGAAATTTTCCTGGTAGCCGTCGTGATTGGAGGTGTTTTCCAATTGTTGCTGGGTTTTGCCCGGGCCGGTATTATCGGCTACTACTTTCCGTCTTCCGTCATTAAGGGTATGTTGTCCGGTATCGGGATCATCATCGTGTTGAAGCAGATCCCTCATGCCTTCGGCTACGACAAAGATCCTGAAGGTGATTTTGCCTTCAGCCAGGTGGATGGGCACAATACCTTCTCGGAACTTTTTTATATGCTGGATTATATCAGTACCGGGGCCGTCATTATCACCATAGTTTCTATGGCTATACTGATTCTTTGGGAACAGTCGTTCATGAAAAAACAACGGATATTCCAGATCGTACAGGGGCCGCTCATCGTCGTCATATTGGGCATCCTTTTAAATGTGTTGTTCCGGGGGATGGAAGGGTACGCCCTGAGAGGCGACCAGATCGTGAGTATTCCCGTAGCGGGCAGTATTGCGAGCTTTTTTGACCAGTTTACCTTCCCCAATTTCGATGCGATTATGAGCCCGGCTGTTTGGATAACGGGGATTACTATTGCCATCGTAGCCAGCCTCGAAACCCTGTTGTGTCTGGAAGCGACGGATAAATTAGACCCCTATAAACGTGTCACCCCTGCCAACCTGGAGCTGAAAGCACAAGGAATTGGAAACATCTTTTCCGGCCTG
>JBFIJS010000500.1:0-3913 GCA_041600595.1 Saprospiraceae bacterium
ATTTCATAAACTAATTTAGAATACAGAGTTTTAAAACGACCCAAATGAAAAAAGGGTTGCCCTCCTGCGAGGACAACCCTTTTTGGTTGTATAGTGAATTGGTGTTATCCACCAAAGTCGTCAAAGGCAATATTTTCCTCAGGAACACCCAGCATATCAAGTGTCTTGATAACGGAGGCGTTCATCATCGGAGGGCCACAGAAGTAGTATTCAACTTCCTCTGGTTCCGGATGGTCTTTCAGGTATTTCTCATAACATACCTGCATGATGTAACCTTTGAAACCATCGCCGTTCGGATCGTCGATATCTGCTTTTTCTTTCCAGTTATCTTCTGGTAGTGGGTTGTCGAGGGCGATGTAGAATTTGAAGTTCGGGAATTCTTTTTCAATCGCCCGGAAATCTTCCACATAAAACAGCTCCCGCTTGGTACGTCCACCGTACCAGAAAGAAACTTTGCGGTCGGTCGTTTTCAGCGTGTGGAACAGGTGGAACAGGTGTGAACGAAGCGGAGCCATCCCGGCACCACCACCGATGTAAACCATTTCTTTTTTGGTTTGCTTGATGAAAAACTCACCGTAGGGGCCGGAGATCGTCACCTTGTCACCAGGTTTTTGATCGAATACATAAGAAGAACAAATACCGGGGTTGACGTCCATCCAGCCATTTTTCGCCCGATCCCAGGGTGGGGTAGCGATACGGATGTTCAGCATGACGATGTTACCTTCTGCCGGGTGGTTGGCCATAGAATAGGCCCGGAAGATCGGCTCGTCGTTTTTCATCTTCAAATCCCACAGCTTGAACTTGTCCCATTCTTCCTGGAATTCGTCCGGCTTTTTACCCATGCGGGGGTGAGACGTGATATCGATGTTTTTGTAGTCCACTTCTACTTCGGGTACGTCGATCTGGATGTAACCGCCGGCCTCAAATTCGAGCTCTTCTCCTTCGGGGAGCCTAACGACGAATTCTTTGATAAAAGAAGCCACATTGTAGTTGGAGACCACCTCGCATTCCCATTTTTTGATGCCGAACACCTCTTCGGGCACCCGGATTTTCATGTCGCCACGCACTTTTACCTGGCAGGCCAGGCGTTCGTTTTCGGCTGCTTCTTTCCGGCTGAGGTGGTTCATTTCGGTAGGAAGGACGTCTCCGCCTCCTTCGTCAACTTTACAGCGACACATGGCACAGGTACCACCTCCACCGCAGGCAGAAGGAAGGAATACATTTTTATTGGACAATGCACCCAACAAAGTAACACCCGGCTGCACGATCAGCGGGTTGTCTTCGTCGCCATTGACGATGATTTTTACATCGCCCTGTGGAACCAGCCGCTTCTGGGCGGTCAGTAGTCCGAATGTCAGGATCAGGATCACGACCAGGAAGGCAACGATGCTGAATCCGATAAAGGCAAAATCTATTAAGAAAATCATTATTCTAAAGGTAAATTATGAAGAGCAAGCAGTGAAATGCACACCAATCGCCATTCGTTTTTTTACTGAAAATAAGTTGCAGGGTTGATTCCCATCAGTCCCATAAAGGCCATGCCCATTAACCCGGTGATCAGGAAGGCCATGCCTAATCCGCGCAGGGGACCGGGTACAGCGCTGTAACGGATTTTTTCCCGGATGGCAGCCATCAGCACGATGGCGAGGAAAAAGCCAAACCCGGAACCAAAGCCGAAAGTCGTTGCTTCCGAGGCGTTGTATTCTCTGGCTACCATGAAAAGGGCCCCACCGAGGATGGCACAGTTCACCGTGATCAGCGGGAGAAAAATACCGAGTGCACTGTAGAGGGCAGGTGAGAATTTCTCAACCACCATTTCTACCAATTGTACGGTAGCCGCAATCGTAGCAATGAAAAGAATGAAACGCAAAAACGTCAGATCCATGCCGAAAATCCCGTTTTCACCCAGGATTTTTTCGTTGATAAACCAGTTGATCGGAACGGTGAGCGTTAGTACGAAGATAACGGCTGCGCCCAGACCAACGGCTGTTTTTACGGATTTCGATACGGCCAAAAAAGAACACATGCCCAGGAAGTAGGACAAAACCATGTTCTCGATAAATACAGATTTGAGGAATATGTTTAGTAATTCGCCCATTTTATTTTAATGGTGAATGGTGAATGAAGAGTGGTGAATAGATGAAACGTTCACCATCCTCCATGTACCATTGTTAGCTAATATCAATTAATTTACGGTTGCGGGCACGCTGTACCCAAATGATGACACAGATCACAAACAAAGCTGCTGCCGGCAACACCATGATGTTGTTGGGCATGTACCAGCTGAAGAATGCGTTGGAGGTGGTGTCGATCAGATATTCCGGGTTGTTGCCAATGAGTTTGAAGCCGGCAAAGCTTCCTTTACCGAATATTTCCCGCACGGCTGCGACCATCAGCAGGATGATACCATAGCCGGCACCGTTGCCGAGGCCATCCAGGAAAGACCGCCAGGGCTTGTTGGCCATTGCGAAAGCTTCCAGACGTCCCATGACGATGCAGTTGGTGATAATCAGGCCGATATAAACGGACAGCTGTTTCCAGATCGGATAGCTGGCGGCTTTGAGGACCAATTCAACGATGGTTACCAAAAAGGCAATGACCACCAATTGCACAATCATCCGCACCTGCTTGGGCATTCCTTTGCGAAGAAAGGAAACCGTCAGGTTGGACAATGCCATTACGAAGGTAGCCGACAGGGCCATGATGAACGCCGGCTTCACCATGGAGGTGACAGCCAGTGCTGAACAGATACCCAGTACCTGTACGGTGATGGGGTTGTTGTCGTCGAGCGGGTCAACCAGCAGTTTGCGCTCTTTTTTTCCGAAAAACGGTTCTTTTACTTCGACCGCTTTAGTTGCAGTTTCTGCCATGTTTGATGATTGATCAAATGAAAGGATGATTGGATGGGCGGGAAAAACCACCCCTCAAATCATACGCTCATTTTGCATTATTTTTTCAAAGATTCAAAATAAGGAAGATAGACGGCCAGGCCTTTGTACATCATTTCCGTCACTCCATTGGAAGTGATGGTTGCACCGGCGATGGCATCTACCTGGTGGTCTGGTTTTTTAATTCCGCCTTTGACGACGGAAACGGAGACGTATTTGCCTTCATCGTTGTACAACTCCAAGCCCTGAAAGGCTTTTTTGAAAGCTTCACTGTCTTTTATTTCTGCACCGAGGCCGGCCGTTTCGGTCACGTGGTCGAAAGAAACACCGGCGATGGTATTGAAATCATCTTTAATGGCCACGGTGGCCCAGATCTTATCCCAAAGTCCGTTGCCCCGGACAGCGGTCAGGTAGTATTTCTCGGAATCGCCCTCGTAAATATACAAGGGGTACAAGCGGTCTTCCTTCGGCTTTTTCTCTTCTTGCTTCATATCGATGTCGTCCGCCTTTTTTCCTTCTACGACCTGGCCATTGGCATCAATGACAACTTGCGTTACCTTTTTATCAAAAATATCGAAGACTTCCTGCGGCGGGCAATTCATGACATCGACTTCGAATTGGTCTTTAATAGCGCTGAGGATGTCCCGTTTTTTGAAAACTTCCTCGTTGGCATCGTGAATGGGCTTGAGGCCGGAAAATGCCAGGGCCAGCATCAGGGCCACAAAGGCCGACAAGCCGATGATATAGGTCAGGATATAACTATTATTACTCATTATGGATTGGTGGTGGCGATCGGGGGTCGGCTATCGATTTGGTGAATACCCGGCCCCCGATTCCGGAATTAAGCTATCTGTTTAACGCGTTTCATACGGCGATTGATGTTCGCCTGGACGACATAATGGTCAATTAATGGCGCAAAAACATTCATGAACAAAATGGCGAGCATCCAACCCTCCGGGTAGGCCGGGTTCATAACCCGGATAATGATCCCCAAAACGCCGATGAAGAAACCATAAATCCATTTG
>JBFIJS010000501.1:0-3912 GCA_041600595.1 Saprospiraceae bacterium
AATTGCCCATCGGTTGAGTGCATCACCTCACCACTTTGGTAACCCTCTTTGGTGACCAGCACCACGTAGCTCCGATTCTGGACCATATTGAAGATAGCCTCTCCGTTCAGGTTGGTAAAATAGGCCGGCTCTTTCATTTCATCGGCATCTTTACGGACCAGTTTCATCATTAATTCGCCATTGGCACCAGGGGTCATTTCAACGTCGTAAATATCATCTCCATCTTTGAAGCCGTCTTCAGTACGCTGCAAGATGCGAACCCCGGCATTTGACAGCCGTTCGCCCGTTTGCTCGTTATAAGCCACCACCATCGTATTCAGGATAACTTCTTTCATTTCAATAATGGGCTCACCGCCGGCTTCGAACATGTAGATGTCGTCACCGCCGTAGCCGCCTCTGCGTGCCGAGGACAAGTATCCTTTCGTGGCATCTTCATTTAAGATAAAACCAAGATCGTCCTGATCGGAGTTGTAGGGTGCCCGCAAATTTTCGGGTTTACCGTAGGTCTCATTATCGGCATTGACCATGAAGAGGTCAAGACCACCCATCCCCTCGTGTCCATTTGAAGAGAAGAACAACAGTCCGCTTTCGTGAATGAAGGGAAAGAGCTCATTGCCACTCGTGTTGACGGCTGCACCCAAATTGACCGGCTGCGACCAATTTTCTACATTTTTCTCTGCATAATAGAGGTCGTATCCACCGTAGCCTCCGGGCATATTGGAAGCAAAAAACAGGCGTGACCCATCGGCAGAAAGACTGGGGTGTACACAGCTGTATTCATCGCTGTTGAACGGCAGGGAACGGATACCCTGCCAGTCGTATTTGCCACGTTTGGCTTCGTATATTTTCAATGTGACCCTGTCCTGAGAGTTGGATTTGGGAATACCTCCTTCCAGGTTGTTGCGGGTAAAATACAACAAGTTGCCATCTCTGCTGAAGGAAACCGGGCCTTCGTGTACCTGAGAATTAATCTGCAGGGAAAACTCTCTTGGCTTTTGCGGCAATCCCCGGGCATCGGTTTCGGCAAAAAACAATTCAAAGAAAGGTTTGCCCGTTCGGGGATCGATTGGTCCGTTTTTGTGATAGGATACATACACAATCCCGTTCTGGTAGAAAGCCGGCGAAAACTCATCATTCGGCGAATTGACCCCAATGGCACTTGCCATAGAGACTTCATGCTTGATGCCACCTTTTTCATACAATTTGTCCGAACTTTTCGACTTGGAACTCTGCTGCTGAGCAGATAACAGGAAGGGAAGGGAAAAAATACTTAATAGGAGAAAGATGTATTTCATGGCAAGTTGAAATTAGTTGGTTTCAGCGGTCAAGCCATCTGGCTAAAAAAAGCCTGGTATGGTTTGGAGGCCAATCGTCTCAGCCTTTTAATTAACAATTGACCCATCGGCTTTATTGTTGCGCGGGTTAATTTGTTCACCAGAGGTAGACGCCCGCTGTGCGCTCCGGGTCACTTTCTGATTTCAAATAAACTGGCAACGACCAAAGCCTCTGTTCAACAGGTTGGCGAAAAGCCGAAGAAGGGGCTGTATCATAATTTGATAGATATTGATGATAGTTTATAAAATTGATATTTAAGACACTGGAACACCATTCTTTAAACATCAACAAAATCAACTCTTATCAACCCGGTCAACCTTTTGATACAGCCTCTTCCCGGATTGTATTTAAAAGAACCTTGGGTTTTCAAAATCACTGTTGGAAGAAATTCGTCCAATACAATAGTGAAGGGTTGCTTCGATACTCCCTGAGGAATACTCGCGGACATCAGACAATGTGTAGTCGTAGGAAAATCCGAACATCAGGTTGTCGGTCAGTTGCACACCAAAAAGCACATCGATCGATTCTCCCCTTCTTTCTTCCACTTTGTTGCCACCCGTTCTGTAAGTAACCCCGGCAACAAACTTATCCTGGATCAGTAAATTTACATTAAGATCCGCATCCAGAGGAGCATTGTTTGCATATTTCAACAAAACCTGCGGGCGGATTTTCAGATCTTCCGTCAGTGTGGCAGTATAGCCGGTCATGGCATATATATGCTGTACTTCACGGGAAACAACGTTGTCGTTGGAGTTGAAATCCAGGCTGTTGGCCAGCAAGCGCGGAGCACTGACGCCAAAATAAAACCGTTCGGAATTGTAGTACAGACCGGTTCCGAAATTAAAGCTGAATTTGTTTTCGTTGTTGGCGGGGATGGTCAGGTCATCCGGTTTGGACTGGATAGCTACAGTTTCCAAAAAGTCATTGGTCAACGAGCGCAGGCTCCCCTGCACACCAATTCCCAACATGCCCTGCCCTAAACGCAGGCGGTAAGAATACGCCAGATCGACATCGTACATGGTGGTGATACCGATCGAGTGCCGCATGACATTGGCCCCAATGCCTACCCGGTTGTTCATCAACGGCATATTAAACGTAACCGCCTGTAACGAAGGAGCCCCTTCCAGGCCAAGCCATTGCTCACGAACGATACAAGAAACACAGGGTGCTTCCTGGCTACCGGCAAAAGCAGGATTGTAGCCCAGTTTGTAATACATAAACTGGGTGTTGTGTGGTTGCTGTTGCGCTTCGCAAATAAAAGGCAGGAAGATCAGCGCAAGCAGGATGGTAGAGATTATATTTTTCATCGTTTTATCGTGATTGATGATCAGCGGGCGGTGAGCAGTAATTGGCATCGAACGCCATCACTGCTCACCATCTGCTCATCACTAAATTATCGTTGAATAATGAGGTAACCGGACATAGGCTTGTCGCCGTTGCCCAGGTCAATGATATAGAAATAAGTTCCTGCCGGCAGGTCTTCCCCGTCGAACGTTCCCCGCCAGTTGTTCTGGTAAGGCTGGGCATGGTACACTTCATCCCCCCATTGGTTAAAAATACTAACCCTGTTGGTTGGGAAGCCATCTTCTTTGCCCAGACACGGAATGACAAAAGCATCGTTCATGCCATCATCATTGGGCGTAATGATCGAAGGCGCCATACATTCTGCATTGTTGCCCACGGTAAACGTCACTATGGCCGTAGAACAATCACATCCCTCTGAGCACACTTCGTAAATGACCACATCTTCACCAATGAAATTCACATCGGCCCGGTAGGTCATCCGTCCATTCAGGTCAAGACTGACGTCTCCGTGCTGAGGATCCTGCACCACCCGGACCGTAAAGAGGCCGGGAATGTCGTCGTTTGCCGCCACATCAATGGATGCCGTACCGGCAAACGGAACAACTGCCACATCATCCACACCGACCGGAGCAAATTGGTAATCGACCATGACGGAGTCAGTGGAAAAATGCCCGCACTCACCGTCGTCAATCGTCCAGACCAAAATATTTTCACCTTCCTGTAAATTCGTAGCAACTGTAGCCGGATCAGTCGGAGTCGCAAACTGAATGTTTGGATCAGGACTGCTCCACATACCGTTTCCACTCAAAGCATCAATGGCATTGAGTTCCGTGGAGCCATCGCCACAGTCCTCATAATCGAGTCCGGCAAATGCATTTTCGTTGGTCACGGTTACCAGTATCGCATCGGAAGAAGCGCCACAACCGCCATCAATCGTCCAGGTAAAAATGTAGTTATTGCCTGGCACGAGCCCCGACACAAGCGTTGCAGGATTATTAGGGGTGTTAATGGATACTCCAAGTAGCTCCTGTGCGTATGGCTGTGACCACTGGCCCACGTTTGAGACGGGTGTATTGGCTTCCAGACTGGCGACCGTTGTGTGGCACAAAGTGAATGGATCTCCGGCGTCCGCTTCCTCTATAAAGTTGACAAAGACAGTGGTCTGGTCGGTGGAATAATCCTCACAGGCCCCAGTGGAAAGCGTCCATTCGAAAATATATGTTTCTCCGGGAATCATCCCTTCGATTTCGGTATCAGCTTTATCCGGATTGA
>JBFIJS010000502.1:0-3910 GCA_041600595.1 Saprospiraceae bacterium
CCCCATGTCGGTCCAGGAAGTCGAAGACATTAACTACGCCGAGGGAGTTGGCAAATTACTCTCGCAGTTTGCGCTACTGGAGGGCGACGCAGCTACCCATTTTTACCCCATCGTCCGGGTTGACCGCCCGGGCAACTATCCCTACCGGGGGCAGTTGATCGACCCCACCTTTTACCAGTTTTTTGATCCGGAAATGGCCGAGATCTGGAACAACACCGGCGGCGATGTGCTGGCTGTCGGCAAATCAGGCGATTTTTACATTTGCCGGATACCCGGCCGGTATGTTTCCAGCGACATCGCTTTGTTCCGGTTGGAAAAAGGGGTTTTGAAACGGAAAGAAACAGTGGCCTGGGCCTGGTGTGATGAAGGTTGGTGCAACCAGCAGGATGCCTGGCTGCGGGATGTGAACAGGGACGGAAAAGTGGATATCGTCCAGCATTATACCCTCACCGATGACCAGGGTAAAATACGCGAAGAGCGTATGACCACACTCCTGCAAAATGAGCGCGGGGAGTTCAGCATCTCCGACCAGATCGAACTCGACAAAAAGGATTTTCCAATGGCTGATATATAATACCGTGTAATTTAAATTTGCTTTAATTTTTTTCCCTGCAAGTGGGCCGAAGGATTCACATCGCTTTGAGGCATGAGACTGCTCGGCCCAAAGGGGCCGTATCTATTTAGCGCTACTTTTTGGCATTTGAAAAATGCGGAGCAGCGTGTTAGTCGCTTTTGGCATATCCTAACAGCCAGCCCCGAATTCACTTCGGGTGCTCCTCAAGGGGTTTTTAGAGGCGGCATTTTAATAACCTTTCCTCTTTATGTACTCCATACGTACCGACTGATTCCCCCCACCACCTTACTATTCGGCATCAAAAACCGTTACCCGCAAATCATCCATATACAGCTCCACATCGGCCTGCATTTGGTTCCAGAGAAAAATTTCGACATTATCAAAATCCTCACCCGGCAATTGGATATCCAGACCGACTTCTGTCCATTCCCCGGGAACCATGACCCGGAAGGGCCGGATAAAGCGCTCTTTTACCGGAACATCCGACTGCTCAAGCCGCACCACCAATTGTGGCATCTGCCAATAATCCCAGATCATTTTAGGACTGAAAAAAGAAGCTTCAACGTGCAGCCAGCGGCCGGGCCGCATAGCCGCTGAAACCGGAATGTTGGTGCCGGGCGAAAATGCCTGATTGACATTTATCCGGCTCGACCACCGGCCATTTTGGGCAAAATCATGACTCAGGTAGGTCGTATCGTAGCCCGATTCGAAGCCTTCTTCTTTGATCAGGACGGCATTTTTTCTTTCTCCGGCATAACCCTCATTCGTATCCAGCAACAGCCGGTCGGCCGGGTCGTTGTCCACTTTTCCGAAAATGCGCCAGTAGTAGGCTTCGTTCATCGCCTCCGTTTCGAATGGGCCCCAGTGTGCCTGGTAGGTTTGGAAAATATTCAGGGAAATACAGGCTGCGACAAACAGTCCGGTCAGCAGCCGGGGCAGCGCGGTAAATTTTTCGTGTACTGTTTCCCAAAATGCTCCCAGTGGAAAAGCCAGCAATACATAAGACTGAATAAACGCCCGTTGTCCGAAAGCTCCTCCGTACCACCAGATATCCCAGGCACAGATAATCCAGGTATTGAGCAGAAAAAAAACAAAAATCAGGGGAAATATTTTTTGATGGTTTTTATACAAAAACCAGAACCCTGTCAGGGCCAGGGCCATCAAAGGTGTGTAGATCAACCAGCCTTTGCGGTAGGAAAAAAACACATCGGCAACATGAGGCCTCAAAAAACTGAATCCCTGATCCTGGTAGCTGTACTCCAACCAGTTGCCTGATACGGTTTTCCAGTAAATCAATTGGATCGCACCAATGGCGCCGGCTAACAATACTGCCGTTACTATTTTGGGGAAATGACCACCCAGCACTTCGGCCCTCTGCCGCAGCGAATCAATACCCGAAACACCCCAGAACAGTGGCACTGCCGCATAAATGAGTTCGGTGGGCCGGGTAAGGGCCAGCAGTCCCAAAGCCCCGCCGATGAGCAAGGAATATTTCCAGGCAAATTTGTCATAAAAACAAATGGTTGACCAGACCAGCACGGCAACCAGGGTAAACAGATAGCCATGCGTATTTGCGGCATCGAAAGTGGCGTAATTCAAAAAGTTGGTGCCAACTGCGATCAGTACCAAAACCCAGCCCGTGGTTTTATCCGGAAAATAGCGGTTCAGTATTTTTCTCAAAAAAAACAGTCCGATCACGGCGTACAACATACTGCCCCAATGAATACCAGCCTGATAGGGCCGGGAAAACCCATCCGCCTCATAACCGGTCATTTTCGCAACGGCGTGCGCCAGGAAAAAGGAGGGGGCATATTGCACCGCCATCCCCGCCGAATAGTTCATGACCATATTGCCATTGTCGGCGGGATAAGCCTGATCGGCAGCGGGTGAAGGTGTGTATTTTTCAATAATTGCCGGCAGGAATTTCAATTCCGACAAGTCATTGTAAATAAACAGGGCCGGCAGGTACAAATAATAGCCGCTGACATCCCAGGCCAGCGTCGCATTGGTATGTTCCTCCAAATAACGGGGCTTTACCAAGGTAACCATTATCAGGAACAGGGCGCAGCCATAAAAGGCAATATTGGAAAAGGTACGTTTCATGATGAGTCGATTGACCATTGAAGATAGTTTTGGGTGTTGCCTTTCGCAACCGCAGCGTGTGTCCGCCCTACCCTCCCGGGTCATTGATCCGGTCTCCGATCGGATGGCGCAAGATAAAAAACAAAGCCCATCATGGCACAAAGGCATGATGGGCTTTTATCAGAAAAAGGACGGTGTCCTTTCGGTATTTAACTTGCAGCGTCTTCCGTTGGCGTCTCTTCAGCAGCCGTTGGTTCGGCAGCTTCAGCAGCAGCAGCGGCAGCTTTGGCCTCAGCGGCTTCCTGCTCCAGCAATGCTTTTCTGGCCGCTTCCCGGCGGGCATCTTCGGCAGCTTCTTCAGCTGCTTTGGCCCGGTTTTCCACGATCAGGGCAGCGACTTTAGGATCGTCCGCTTCGAGGGTAAAATCTATTTTTGCGTCCACGTCGGGATGCAGATCGAGGGTAGCAGTATAGGTACCGACCTCTTTAGCATCGTCGGGGAGCAGGATGTCCCGGCGGTCGACTTCCACGCCCAGCTGATCCATCAGCGCTTTTGATACCTGCAACGTGGTGACGCTACCGAATATCCTGCCGCTGGTTCCAGCCTTCACCGGCAGCGTCAGATTTTTGCCGTTGATCTTGGCGGCGATTTCTTTGAAGTGATCCAACAATTTTTCCAGCTTGGCAGCCTCCTGGCGCTTGTAGCTTTCCAAGTTGTTGCGATTGGGTTTGTTGGCCAGAAGGGCCAACCCTTGAGGGATCAGGTAGTTGCGGCCGTATCCGTTTTTCACGGTCACAATCTCGAACTTCCTGCCAACCTTTTCTATATTTTTTAGAAGAATAATTTCCATTGTTAAGATGGTTTATCGGTCTATCGGTTGCCCGGTCTATCGGTTTTTCCGGAGAGTTTTCCGGTCTTACTGTTACACCGTTGCACCGCTACACCATTCTTATTTCAATAAATCTGCGACATACGGCATCAAAGCCAGGTGTCGGGCCCGCTTGACAGCGGTGGCGACCCTGCGCTGGTATTTCAGCGAGTTGCCTGTGATCCGGCGGGGAAGAACTTTCCCCTGCTCGTTCACAAATTGCAGCAGGAAGTCAGGATCTTTGTAATCAATATATTTGATTCCGAATTTGCGGAAACGGCAGTACTTGTTGCGGCTGTTGCCCAAATTCGGGTTGCTAAGGAATTTTATATCATCTCTTGATGCAGCCATGATTTTTTTTATTTTTTGCGGACAGCTAAAAAAC
>JBFIJS010000503.1:0-3907 GCA_041600595.1 Saprospiraceae bacterium
CAACATCGTCCGCCTTCGTTTGACCAAACAATTTAGCCAGGGTCGTTCTTCTATCCATGATGAGAATGATTTATGAGTATGAGAATGATGTTTTACAAATAAAATAAGCCCTTTTTCATTTCCTGACCGACTCATGCTACCAGGTTTTCCTATTTCAATCGGCCGGATATTTCAAACGACCATTGACAATCACGGGGCATATAACTTATCAACTGTCGGGAAAACGAAGGAACCCGGGGGATGCTATTTTCAGAAAAATCCGGGGTTTTCAGCGATCAACGATTTCACATTGTCGTCAGACTTTGAGTTTGAAAAAAAGTTTAACGAGGCCTTGTTTTATTTTCTCTGTCCCGGTTTTTCAATCTGGTTCAACTATCCAAAAAGCATATTTAAAGTTCGTGCCGGGTCATCGGTTAGAACCCGGTTTACGCTTTTTATTTTTGGGAAAAATACCGTAGAGCAGGCCGAATAGTTGTCAGAGAAACGCAGCTATTCTGTACCGCAGTCAGCCAGCCTACCTCTTGTGTAACTGCAGTTTGTTCTTACCTTTGTTTTAAGATAATGACCTTTCTCGGTAAAAAACAAGAATCTCTAAGCAAAGTCATATAGCGGGTAGGACGAAAAAGTGGGGTGGATTTTTTTCAAATTTAAAGCTACCACACGGTCCGACAACCCAAAATGACAGAAGGTACGATTTTGGCAAAATAGTTTTCCGGGAAGTGTCGTTTGGATTTGGTGAAAAAATTGCAGCTTTCTGAAACAAAGCAATTCCCATTATCATATGTACAAAGTACTCGGTTTCATCACAATCATGGTTCTTTTTCCAGCTCTTTGTTTTTCTCAAAAGCAGGATGATCCTTATCAGAAGAAATACGAATGGCGGATTCGCCAGGAAGTGCTTTATGGGGTGTACATTCCAAAAGATGTCAACGAAGCTTTGATGGAACTTACCCGGCTGACGGATGCAGAGTCGAAGGCCAAATTCAAGTCAATGCCGGAGCAGGAAATCATCAACAAGCTGTTTTTCAGCCTGGGCCGCTGGATGACCCACAACTGGGGGTTTTACGACGGTTCCCGATTGACAGTAAACCTGCAGCAAATGGGCATCTATGCTCCGGAGAATATGTCCCGATTCCTCATGATTTTATTTCACCGCAGCCTGAACAAAAAGCCGCTGGAGATAAAAGAACTAATCCAGAAGTTTCAGGAAATAGAAGAGCGGAACAAACAGGAGCGACTGAATAACGGAACCATCATCCACGAAGAAATCCGCCAGAAACCAAAACCTGCCGATCCTAAAAACGGTGGCTGACTCCGGTCTTTTTTGCTCCCAAACCATCCTGCCTGCCCGGGTCATTTTTAATTTCCCTACTAACAACTCCTAAAATTTATACTTTTGCAGCCGGAATTTCAGCCCGGCATCCCTCGCTGTTATCCGAGTTCTTTATTCCTAACACAGGGTTTTAAGCATTTAGAAAACGCTTTTTGTGTCTGCAGTAAAAGATTAGTATGAATCCTATATTCCTGTGACAATCAGCAGGATAGGCAAAAAATTTAGATCTTCTTTTTCTATATCTTATGACCACTTTAAATATACAAGCAAATTATGCCAAAGAACCTGCTTATCGTTGAGTCTCCGGCAAAAGCAAAAACTATCGAAAAATTTCTGGGTAAAGATTTCACAGTCAAATCCAGTTACGGCCACGTCCGCGACCTTCCCAAAGGGGAGACGGCAGTAGATATTGAAAATAATTTTGAACCAAAATATGAAGTCACTCCGGACAAGAAAAAAGTTGTCAAGGAGCTGAAAGACCTGGTAAAAAAAGTAGACGAGGTGTGGCTGGCCACGGATGAGGACCGGGAAGGGGAAGCCATTTCCTGGCACCTTTGCAAAGTCCTCGGTCTGGACGAAAAAACCACCAAGCGAATAGTTTTTCATGAAATTACCAAGCCGGCTATCCAAAACGCGGTTCAGCGCCCCCGCCTGCTGGACCTCAACCTGGTCGATGCCCAGCAAGCCCGGAGAATTCTGGACCGGCTGGTTGGCTATGAACTGTCCGGGTTGCTTTGGAAAAAAATAAAAGGCGGCCTGTCGGCAGGAAGAGTACAGTCCGTTGCGGTGAAGCTGGTCGTCGACAAAGAGCGGGAGATCAACGCATTTGAAATCACACCTTATTTCAAAATTTCCGCTGAATTCGACGTAAAAGGTCCGGATGGCAAAAATGTCGTGCTGAAGGCCGACTCCCCTACCCGGTATGAAGATGAGCAAGGAGCTGAAGCCTTTCTTAAAAAATGTATTGGTGCCAATTTTAACATCAATGACATTCAGGTCAAGCCGGCTAAAAGACGTCCGGCAGCACCGTTTACCACCTCCACGCTGCAGCAGGAAGCCAGCCGGAAACTCGGTTTCTCCGTTAGCCGGACGATGGTCGTTGCCCAGCGGCTCTACGAATCAGGTCACATTACTTACATGCGTACCGATTCGACCAACCTCAGCGAAACGGCCCTGACTTCCATTGCCGCCGAGATTGACAAGCAATTTGGTCCGGAGTATGTCCACACCCGACGCTACAAAACGAAAAAAGAATCTGCCCAGGAAGCTCACGAAGCCATCCGCCCGACCTACATCGAAGTGCAGCAGGCAACCACCGACCGGGATCAGCAGCGCTTGTACGAGTTGATCTGGAAACGGACCATTGCCAGTCAGATGTCGGACGCCCAGTTGGAACGAACGATCGTGGACATTGGCATTTCTACCCAACCAGACGCCAACCTGCGGGCCGAAGGTGAAGTGTTAAAATTTGACGGTTTTCTGAAAGTTTACCTCGAATCGAAAGATGACGACGACGAAGAAGCCACCAAAGGAATCCTTCCGCCCCTTTCAGTAGGGCAAGTCCTCCTCCTGAACAACCTGCAGGCCTTGCAGCGTTTCACGCGCCCGCCCGCCAGATACACGGAAGCCAGTCTCGTCAGTAAGTTGGAGGAACTTGGCATCGGCCGACCCTCAACTTACGCACCGACGGTAACCAAGATCATGGAAGAAAACAGGGGCTACGTCGTGAAAGACAGTAAAGAAGGTGAAGAACGGCAATTCTCGGTGCTGACCCTGAAAAATGGCAGCATCTCCAAGGAAGTCAAAACTGAAACTACCGGTTCAACAAGCAAAAGATTATACCCGACCGACATGGGAACCATCGTCGTTGATTACCTGGCTGAGCATTTCAAGGAAATCATGGATTATGGTTTTACGGCAGATATCGAAAAGGAGTTTGACATCATCGCAGAAAACGGCACGCAATGGCAAAAGGTCGTCGGTGAGTTCTACAAGCCTTTTCACGAAACGGTCAACGAAGCACTGGAGAAAAGCGAACGGGCTACCGGCGAGCGAATTCTGGGTAAAGATCCGGAAACCGGACGGACCCTTCTGGTAAGAATGACCCGATTCGGCAAACCGGCGGTACAGATCGGAGCGAAAGACGAACTCGCCGAAGACGAAAAACCAAAATTTGCCAACCTGAACCCGGGGCAATCCATCGAAACCATTACCTACGAAGAAGCCCTGACCTTGTTCTCTTTCCCCAAAAGCCTGGGCGACTATCAGGGTAAAGAAGTGTCGATCGGCATCGGACGCTATGGCCCTTATGTCAAATTTGACGAAAAATTCATCTCCATTCCGCGCGGTGAAGACCCCAACTCCATTGATATGGACCGTGCCATCGAACTGATTATTGAAAAACAAAAAGCCGATGCTCCGATCGGCGAATACAAGGGCCTCCCAATCACAAAAGGTACGGGTCGTTTCGGACCATTTTTAAAGTGGGACAAACTGTATGTCAACGTGCCCAAACGGTACGACTTCGACAATATCACCATTGATCAGGCACATGAACTCATCGCTGCCAAGGTC
>JBFIJS010000504.1:0-3904 GCA_041600595.1 Saprospiraceae bacterium
CGAAACCGATCTGACAACAACCGATTAATGCAAAAATAAACAGGTAAAAAAACGAATCAATTTCCTGTATTTAACCAAACCGATTTTAAAAGAGTGACAAATATCTGACCGCTGGTAACGATTGAATTAAATAATTCATTTGTGCCCAGCCGTTGATAGGCAGTCATTAAAAAATGTAATCCATGAAAAAAACGATTACACCGTTTTCCCAAAAACGGCGCAGCTTACACTCCTTCGCCCTTACACAAAAATTAACTGTTTTAAAAAAACGAACATTTGAAAATATCAAACAGTTAAACGACCCGCTATTAACAATTATAATCCTGATTTTTTCCACGGTCGTGCCGGCCGTCACCGAGGCACAGGTTTACTGTACACTGGCATGCAACAATTCTGTCAACGTATCGATCCCTGCGGCCTGTGAGGCCGAAATCCTGTACGACATGATCCTGGAGGGTTCTTACAATTCCAGCAATTGTTCACCCAACGGGCCGGGTGCATTTTCGGTCACCGTCATGTCGCAGACCGGCCTGCCCCTGCCCACCAGTCCATTTGTTGATTCGACCCATATCGGCAAATCCTATCTGGTGAAAGTCAGGCACCTGGCCACGGGCAACAGTTGCTGGGGCAGCATCAATGTAGAAGACAAGCTGGCACCGACCCTCACTTGTCCGCCGGACCTGACCGTCGCCTGCACGCAACCCACCAACATCAGCGCCACCGGACAGGCTACGGCCACCGATTGTTCAAATTTCACCTTGAACTACAACGACAACAGCCAAAACTATGGCTGCAACCCCGGCCTTGCCGGAAAAATTGTGAGGTCGTGGTCGGCCACCGACCAGTATGGCAACACCAAAAACTGCCAGCAAAATATCAATATCGCACAGCCGTCGGTGAGTGCCATCCAGTGGCCGCTCAACCTCGACGACTTTGCAGCACCCTCTCTCTCTTGCGAAAATCCGAACATACACCCATCCAACACTGGAGCACCGACCATCGGCGGGCAGCCCATACCCAATGGGTCAGGCTATTGCAGCATGGCTGTAGCCTACGACGACCTGACCCTCGCCCTCTGTGAGAACAGCTTTAAAATCCTTCGAACCTGGACGGTGGTTTATTGGTGCTCCAGTTCTATTGTTACGCACACGCAGGTGATTTCGGTAAAAGATAAAAAAGCCCCGACGCTGACTTGTCCGCCACCCCTGATGGTCGGCACTACCAGCTCGACCCAGTGCAAAGCATCGGTCATATTGCCGGCCATCGGCATTACCGACAATTGCTCCACCAATTTTACCGTCGTTATGAGTACGCCCGTCGGAAATGTGGCTGGCAATGGCGGCATCATTCACAATGTCAATACCGGCACCCACACCCTGTCGTACCACGTCATGGACGACTGCCTGAACTCCGCTTCGTGCAGCACCACGCTGAAGGTAGTCGACGATGATGCACCGACCGTTATCTGTGATGAATTCACGGTAACAACGCTGAACAACGGCGGCATCTCGGTCATTTTCGCCACCACGTTCGACGACGGCAGTTATGATAATTGTGGCCCTGTCAACTTTTCCGTCCGCCGGATGCAGGCGGCATGTGGCTCCCCGGCGACCTTTGGACCAACCGTTATGTTCTGTTGTGAAGATGTCGGAGAAGACGTGCCGGTAGAAATGAAGGTAACCGACCTTTCGGGCAACTCCAATTCCTGCATGGTCACGGTGCATGTGGATGACAACTCCGCACCAGCCATTTTGTGTCCGCCGGCGGTTACGCTGACCTGTCTGCAAGACCCGACCGACCTCAGCCTGACCGGCCAGCCGCAAACCGTTCTGGCCTGCGGATCGTCGGATCTTTCCTATAATGACAACAGCGCCGTGAATCAATGTGGCGTCGGAACGATTACCCGTACCTGGACGGCCACTGCCAGCAACGGCCACCAAAACTCCTGCTCACAACTCATCACCCTGAAGGACAATACCCCAACCAATATCATTTTCCCACAGGATTACCAGGTGACGGGCTGCGTTTCTATCGCCGACCTCCAGCCGGAAAATTTGCCGGCCGGGTTCAATTTCCCCGTTATCACCAGCGATTGTGAAATGATGGCCACCAATGTCAGCGACCAGATCTTTACCGTGGCCGCCCCGGCTTGTTTTAAAATCGTCCGTAAATGGACCGTCATCAACAAATGCGTTTACCAGGTTGGAGGGAATGCAGGTATCTGGACCGACGAACAAATCATCACGGTGACGGATAACGAAGCGCCCACATTTACCTGTCCGTCCAACGTGCAGGTGGAGGTTGGTGCGAACTGCAAAGGAACCGTTACACTGCCGCAAATCACCAATATTCAGGACTGCAGCCAGGACGTGGAGGTTTTTGTCAATACCACCCTGGGGGCGGGCGCCGGCCCGTTCAACAACGTTAATGTCGGCAGTTATACCGCAACCTACACGGTGCTGGACGGCTGCGGAAACAACGCCGCCTGCACCATCAATATCAATGTTGTGGATGTAAAAAAACCAACGCCTTATTGTAAAAACGGCCTCATCATCGAACTGATGGGCGTGGATACCAACGGCGACGGAATCCCTGACGATGGCATGGCGACAGCCTGGGCCAGCGACCTGAACGACGGCAGCTTTGATAATTGCTCCGGCAACCTCACGTTCTCCTTTTCTCCGGATGTCACGGAAACCGGAATAGCTTTCGACTGTGACGACGTAGGACAGAACGCCGTAGAGGTTTGGGTGACCGATGCCGCCGGCAATCAGGATTTCTGTGTCACCTTTATCATTATTCAGGATAATATGGGCGTTTGCAGCGGCAACCTGTACGCCAGCATGGGCGGGGCCATCACCAACGAAGAAGGCGAGGATGTGGAAAATGTCATGGTGATGATCAACGACGGAGTGACACCTCCAGCGATGACCGGCCCGGATGGCAATTTTGAATTCTCCGCACTGGCCCTCGGCAACGACTTTACCATTTCTCCGGAAAAAGATTCTAACTTATTGAATGGCGTTACCACTTACGATATCGTACTCATCCGCCGGCACGTGCTGGGCGTGGAACTGCTCGGGTCGCCTTACAAAATCATCGCCGCCGACGTCAACCGTTCCAACTCCGTCACGACTTTCGATATGGTGGAAATGCAGAAAAACATCCTCTACGTGAGCAGTGGTTTTCCCAACAACACCAGCTGGCGGTTCATTGATAAAGGGTATGTATTCCCCAATCCGTCGAATCCGTTTGCAGAGACATTTCCCGAAATCTACAACATCAATAATTTTCAGGGAAACATGGATAACATTGATTTTGTCGGTGTGAAAATCGGCGATGTCAACGGCTCGGCGATACCGAATATGCTCTACGAACCAATCGATGATCGCAGCGGCAAATCGTTGACCCTCAAGGCTATGGACAGTGAATTGGAACCGGGAGCAGCCTTACGCATCGATCTCACCTCAGAAAATTTTGACCACATTTTAGGATACCAGTTTTCCCTGAATTTTGACCCTGCTCAGCTGGAATATGCGGGCATGGAAATGGGTGTGCTCCCCGATTTGACTGCAACCAATTTTGGATTGGCCCTGCTCGATCTCGGTGTTATCACCACTTCCTGGAACCTGGCCGAACCCGTCAGTCTCGAACCCGGAGCTGTGATTTTCAGCCTGATATTCCGGGCAAAAACAAACACTACCTGGGCGCAATCCCTTGCCCTTGTTTCTAACTACACGCCTGCAGAGGCCTATTTTGAAAATGGGGAGTTGCTGGATGTGGAACTGCTCTTTGAACAGCTGCCAGCCGTTGATCTTCCGCAGCACAGCGTACTCGTTTCGCCGAATCCTTTTCACCACACGACCACTTTTGGTTTTGAGCTTGGGGAACCGCAGGAAGTGAC
>JBFIJS010000505.1:0-3896 GCA_041600595.1 Saprospiraceae bacterium
AGGTTGTAGGCGATAAAGGCAAAAATACCGACGACCAATCCCATCGCCGTGGTGATGAGGGCCTGGTAAATACCACCGGCCAGAGATTGCGGGGATACATTCTGCTCCTGTGCCATGGTGAAGAAAGCGAGGATCATACCCGTGACCGTTCCCAGGAATCCAAGCATGGGAGCTGCACCGGCAATACTGGCGAGGGTGGAAAGATTCTTCTCCAGCTTGAAAACTTCCAGGTTGCCGACATTTTCAATGGCGGCGTCAATATCGCGCAATGGCTTGCCGATCCGCGCCAATCCCTTTTCTACCATTCTGGCAACGGGGGTATCCGTATTCTGGCACAATGCCCGGGCTGCCTGAATGTTGCCGGCACTCACATTTGCCCGGATATTGTTCATGAAGTTTTGATCTACCTGTCCGGATCGCTTGATTGTCAGGTACCGCTCGATGAATATGTACAGAGCGATAATCGAAAGGACTAACAAGAGGCTGACAATGATGGTACCGATCATTCCCCCGGAGAACAACAGTTCAAGGATGGACAGTTCTTCGGAAGTAGGTGCCACGTCAGTAGTTTGGAGAAACAAGGTGTTGTGAAACATAAAGTCAGTTTTTTTTCTCGTATGCTTCCTGGTTTTGTGTCCAGGCCGAAACAATTGTTTCAGGTTTAGCGGCGTAAAAACGATTAAGAATCTGGTTAAAGTGTAAAAAGCGGCGGAAAGTTATTGCTTTTTACTAAAAATCAATGGTTTATAAAGCAAATAATAAAATGAGTGTTGGTAAATAATAGCTGAACCCTCCGGTTTGATTTTTTTAGAGCCACTGCCTGCCACATAAAGATGGGGGCTGCAAACTTTTACACCGCTCATGAATTACTGTTAGGGGGGACCATTTCAGAATCTCCTTGGCTTAACCCAACGTTTTAGCAAATAAAATTTCAGGGTTGCGTACAGAAGCTTTTTGAATTAATTCCCGAAAGCCTACATTTGCACGATTAGCGAATTTTCGCTAAAAAACATGCATTAACCAAATTTTGATGAGTGACAGGTGTGTTTACTAACCATTTTTCCTTCCAATCACCGATCACGCATCAATATCCCACCAAAAAATATGAGAAGAATAAGAAAAGTTGCCGTCCTTGGTTCCGGTGTCATGGGGTCGGGCATCGCCTGTCATTTTGCCAATATCGGCCTGGAAGTTTTAATGCTGGACATCGTACCCAGAGATTTACCGGCAGATAAGAAGGCTGATAAAACCGTGCGGGATAGTGTCGCCGCCACTGCACTGAAGACTGCCATTAAGTCCAAACCTGCACCTCTTTACGATAACGCTTTTTCCTCCTATATAAAGGTGGGAAATTTTGAAGATGACTTTGAGAAAATTGGTGATTGTGATTGGGTCATTGAAGTCGTGGTGGAAAGGCTGGACATCAAAAAGATCATTTTTGAAAAAGTTGACAAATACCGAAAGCAGGGTTCTTTGGTAACTTCCAACACTTCCGGCATCCCGATTCATTTGATGCTGGACGGCAGAAGCGATGATTTCAGGAAAAACTTTTGTGGAACCCACTTTTTTAATCCGCCGCGCTACATGCGGTTGCTGGAAATCATTCCTACGCAGCAGACCGCACCGGAGGTGGTTGATTTTTTCATGAAGTACGGCGACCTCTACCTCGGTAAACAAACTGTTCTGGCAAAAGACACACCTGCCTTTATTGCCAACCGGGTCGGAGTGTATGCCATGTCCAAGATTTACCAGCTTACTACCCAGCTCGGCCTTTCCATCAACGATGTGGATAAATTGACCGGTCCGGCGATTGGACGGCCCAAAACCGGTACTTTTCGCCTGGGTGATCTGGTAGGACACGATACTTCTGCCAAAGTAATTCAGGGGATCAAGGATAATTGTCCCGATGATGAGCAGGCTGGCACCTTTGAAATTCCAGCCTATTACCAATTTTTACTGGACAACAATTTCCTGGGAAATAAAACGGGGCAGGGGTTTTACAAAAAAACAAAAGAACGGGACGAAAAAGGAAGGCCCGTTATTTTGGCCCTGAACCTGGAAACGCTGGAATACGAGAAGCCAGCATCCTCCAACCTGGAAAGTATTGGTTTGTCAAAAAAAATAGAAAACACCCGGAAACGCATCAAAGCGATCTTTGATGCACCCGACAAGGGCGGGCAACTCATCCGGCAGTCCCTGGCCGGTTTGTTTGCCTATGTTTCCAACCGCATTCCGGAAATTGCGGACCACCTCTACAGCATTGATGATGCTTTGCGGGCTGGTTTTGCCTGGGATTACGGACCATTCGAATACTGGGACATCATTGGTTTGCAAGAAGGTGTGGAAGCGGCGGAAGCTCAGGGTGAAAAGGTGGCCGGCTGGGTAAAGGAGATGATTGCCTCCGGTGCAAGTTCTTTTTATAAAACGGAAAATGGCCGGCAGCTGTACTATGACATTTCCACAAAATCTTACAAGGTTGTTCCCGGGACGGAGGAGTTCATTATTCTGGACACCATCCGGGAAAAAGCACCGGTTTATAAAAATCCGGAAGTCACCTTGCACGACATTGGTGATGGGGTACTTTGCCTGGAGTTTCAGAGTAAGGCCAATTCAATTGGTGAAGGTGTCCTCAACGGCATGAATGAAGCCATCCGGATTGCCGAAGAAGGAAAATGGAAAGGCCTGGTGATCGGGAACAATGCCAAAAATTTCTCGGTGGGAGCCAATCTCATGATGATCGGCATGATGGCCTATCAACAAGATTTTGATCAGTTGAATATGGCGGTGAAGTTGTTTCAGGATACGGTGATGCGTTGTCGTTTTTCCAGCATCCCGGTAGTGATCGCCACGCAGGGTTATGTCTTTGGTGGTGCCTGTGAAACACTCATGCACTGCGATGCAGCGGCCGTGGCTGCCGAGAGTTATATCGGACTGGTGGAAGTGGGCGTTGGCCTGATTCCGGGAGGTGCCGGCACCAAAGAGTTTGCCGTGAGGTTATCCGATTCATTTTTTGCCGGCGACGTTCAGGTTCCTACCCTGATCGAACGTTTCAAAACGATTGCCCTGGCTTCCGTTGCGACTTCAGCGCATGAAGCCTATAACCTCGGTTACATGCAAAAAGCGAAAGACCATGTGGTGATGAATACTCAGCGAAACATTGCCGAAGCAAAAGCCAAAGTATTGGAATTGGCGGAAGGGTATGTACAGCCTGTCATGCGGGAAGATATTACCGTGATGGGGCGGTCAGGGCTGGCCTCCCTGTACGTAGCTGCCAACGAATTGAAACTCGGTAATTACGCCAGCGATCACGATATTAAAATTGCGAAAAAAGTCGCCTGGGTACTCTGCGGCGGCGACCTCACGGGGCAGCAAAAGGTTTCTGAAAGATACCTCGTGGACCTGGAAAGAGAAGCTTTCCTTAGTTTGTGCGGGGAGCAAAAAACCCTGGAAAGGATTCAGCACATGCTAACCACTAATAAACCGCTCAGAAACTAAGAGGTTATCTTTTAGCTGATGCTGTTTTTTGCAACTCATTTTTTAACAAAAAGAAATAAAATAATAATGGAAGCATATATCGTAAAAGCATATCGATCCGCCGTAGGCAAAGCCGGTAAAGGTGGATTTAAAAATTACCGTTCTGACGACCTCGCTGTGGATGTGATAGAACACCTGGTGAAACATACCCCTGGTTTTGATCCCGCTTTGGTTGACGACCTGATCGTCGGTTGCGCCAATCCGGAAGGTGAACAAGGCTTGCAGATCGGCCGCATGATTTCGGTGCGTGCCCTCGGTAAGTCCGTCCCCGGTATGACGGTCAACCGCTATTGTGCCTCCGGTTTGGAAACCATCTCCATTGCGGTGGCTAAAATCCGGGCTGGAATGGGACAATGTTACAT
>JBFIJS010000506.1:0-3892 GCA_041600595.1 Saprospiraceae bacterium
GAAAAAGAAAAATGGGTGCGGGTGCAACCGGGTGTTATCCGGGATGAATTAAACCATTATTTAAAATCTTACGGGCTTTTTTTCGGACCCGACACCTCCACCGCCAACCGGTGTATGATCGGTGGGATGGTTGGCAATAATTCCTGCGGAACAACCTCCATTAAGTACGGCACCACCCGGGATCATGTACTGGCATTGAAAACTATTTTAAGTGACGGGTCGGAAGTTGTCTTTGAAGCTTTAACGGAAAAAGATTTATCGGAAAAATTAAAAGGAGAACAATTAGAAAATAAAATTTACCGGCAACTATTGCACTCACTTTCCAACAGGGATATTCAGGAAAATATTAAACAGGCATTTCCCAAAGCAAGTATCCATCGCCGCAATACCGGTTACGCAGTCGATGTCCTTTTGGAGGCTCAACCTTTTAAAGCAGACGGGGAAGCATTTAATATCTGTAAACTATTGGCGGGCTCGGAAGGCACCCTGTCCATCACGACTGAAATAAAATTAAACCTCTCGCCCCTGCCGCCAAAAGAAAAAGTAGTCGTTTGCCCTCATTTTAATTCTTTGCAGGAATCCCTGGAATCGGTTTTAATTGCCATGAAATATGAGCCTTACGCCTGTGAATTAATGGACAAAATAATTCTCGACTGCACCAGGGAAAATATCGAACAGCAAAAAAATCGCTTTTTTTTAGAAGGCGATCCGCAGGTTGTTTTAATGATCCAGTTTAATGCGGAAAAATATGCCGATGCGGAAATGCTTGCTGATAAAATGATAGCGGAAATGAAAGCTGCCGGATATGGCTATGCCTTTCCAAAAGTGGCCGGTGCGAATATTGAAAAAATATGGGATCTCCGTAAGGCAGGACTTGGGGTATTGTCCAATATTCCCGGTGAAAAAAAAGCAGTGGCCTGCATTGAAGACACCGCTGTGGACATTCAGGATCTGCCAAAATATATTGCTGAATTTTCGGACATGATGGCTGCCTTCGGGCAACGTTCGGTTTATTACGCTCATGCCGGCGCCGGTGAGTTGCACCTGCGCCCTATTTTGGATTTAAAGAAAAAAAAGGACGTACAATTATTTCGGGAAATAACGACCGCCACCGCCAAACTGGTAAAAAAATACAATGGTTCATTAAGCGGCGAACACGGCGACGGACGGGTGCGGGCTGAATTTTTACCACTGATGATTGGCGAGAAAAATTATCAGTTATTAAAAGAAATTAAAAAAACCTGGGATCCATTAAATATTTTTAATCCGGGAAAAATAACCGACGCTGCCCCGATGGATACCTCCCTTCGCTATGAGCCGGACGCAGAAATCATTGAGCCCCAAACCCTGTTCGATTTTTCGGCGGAAGGTGGCATTTTGCATGCAGCAGAAAAATGCAACGGCTCCGGTGATTGCCGCCGGCTCAGCCTCTCCGGCGGCACGATGTGTCCAAGTTACCGGGCGACCCGTGAGGAAAAAGACACAACCCGGGCCCGGGCAAACGCACTACGGGAATTGCTGACCAGCAATGCCAAAGAGAAAAATCCTTTTGCCCATCCGGAATTAAAAGAGGTCATGGATCTATGTTTATCCTGTAAAGGGTGCACCTCCGAATGCCCTTCGAATGTGGATATGGCCACCATGAAAGCTGAATTTTTATTTCAATACCAAAAAAAATACGGTGTGCCGTTTCGCAGTTGGGCCATTGCCAATATTGCGCTATTAAATAAATTGGGAATGATCGCACCGGGTGTGGTCAATTATTTTTTCAAAAATAAATTAACCAGCAGTCTCCTGAAAAAAATAATGGGCATCGCACCGGAAAGATCATTGCCTACCTTGCATTCTGTTTCCCTTTTTGACTGGTTTCAAAAAAATAAAAAACAATTAATTTTAAATAAACCTGAAAAAGGTAATCTGTATTTTTTCTGCGATGAATTTACGAATTACAACGACACCGAAATTGGTATTAAATCCATTCAATTATTAACGGCATTGGGCTACCGGGTTCACCTCATCAAACACCCCGAAAGTGGCCGGGCGCATATTTCAAAAGGTCTCTTGCCGGAGGCTCGCCAACTGGCTAAAAAAAATGTCGCTATTTTTAAAAATATTATTTCCGGAGATATTCCACTCGTCGGTATTGAGCCATCGGCCATTTTATCTTTTCGGGATGAGTATCCGAAATTGGTGGAAAAAGAAAATAAAGCGGCGGCAATTGCATTGGGAAAAAACAGCATGATGATCGAAGAATTTTTATCCCGGGAAATCCATAAAGGCCAGATTACCGCTGATCAGTTTTCCGATCAAAAACGGCATATTTTATTGCATGGACATTGCCACCAAAAGGCCTTGTCCTCCGTGGAGCACTCCGCTTTTATTTTAAGTCTTCCCAAAAATAATACAGTAGAAATCATCCCCTCCGGTTGTTGTGGAATGGCCGGGTCGTTTGGCTACGAAAAAGAACACCATGCCGTTAGCATGCAAATCGGGGAACTTGTGTTGTTGCCGGCAGTGCGCAAAGCATCGGCTACCACCCTGATTGCTGCTCCAGGCACCAGTTGCCGCCATCAGATACAGGATGGAGCCGGAAGACAGGCTGTACATCCGGTGGAAATCCTGTGGGATGCATTGGACGGATCGGTCTGAGGAAGGAGCTGTGAACTACTCAATCATTATGTGCGGCAAAACGTTTAAAATTCTTCTTCATGGATTCAAATTCCTCCACAAATTCATGGATTTTATCACGAACCTCCGTGTGCTCCCACAATTCCTCGGAACTTGATTTTTCCATTTTTACCAGCGCTTTTTCGTGCAATATAATGTGCATGCGCAACTCGTCAATTTGCCGCAATTTCTTCATAAATAAATCGCGGTATTCATCCACCAGTTCTATAATGGAAAGGTGGTCATTGTGGGCATGCAATACCAACAGCAATTCGTTTTGAAAAAACTTTAGTTCGTCCTGGTAAAAGTTTAACTGACTGAGCCATTCTCGGTGCTCCTTGTGGTGAAAAGCTTTGTCTGCGAGTGAAATATGAAAAGTGGGCATGGTAATAAAATTTAGCATATGTGAGATGCAATGTACCGAAATACCCGAAAAAGTGCCGTTGACCACCAGCAACGAAAAAGGTGATTTTTATCAATAAAAAAGTCGGCAAGGTGTACATCCCTGCCGACTTTTTTTATTCAATTTGGTTCATCGGAGCCGGAGCTTCGACCGACTCAGTTAATCTTTGAAAAACGAACCGTTATCCGTTTCCAAAAACTTATCAAAAGGAATTTCTTCCTGTTTGATAAAGCCCTGGCTAGGCAGACTGCCGTTGGCGACCATTTCGACCACTGCCGCAACCGATGCCGCAGTCGTCCACGAAATGGCCCGCCAGTGGTGACCATCGATATCGATTGGATAGAAGGCCCGGAAGTATTCGTTTCGGAATACTTTATCACCCTGCCAGCCTTCCACTACCGCATAAACGTAAACGACATCTTCCTTGACGGGAGGCTTGGCGTTTTTCAAAATATCCTCCAGAAGTTGTTTGTCGTTTTTCATGATGAGTTCATACATCAGGAAACGCATCAGTTTCCCGTGGCCGGGGTAGCGGATGGTTTTGTAATTCATGGTATCCACTTTCCCCTCGTACGTTTCGCACATGGTGCCCAGACCGCCGGAGGTCGTGAACGCCTCAAATTCCTGGCCTTCGATATTGATGTATTCAAATCCCTCCAGAGAAGGCACCATTTTGCGGACACCGTTGGAAATCGCCTCAGCATCATTGATATATTCATTGATAACGCCGGCCGGTGACCACGTGAATGAGTAAGCCAGCAGTCCGTTGGGGTAGCGTGGCAATGCCCCCACACGCAGCTCAATATCCCGCAGTTTGGTAAA
>JBFIJS010000507.1:0-3881 GCA_041600595.1 Saprospiraceae bacterium
AGCATCGGAGCAAGCAGGCTCGGTGTATTGAGTTTGAGCCGCTGGAACCCTAAAAACTACCTGAATATTTGGGTTGTCAGCGAAATCAACAATAACAATGGCGGAGCGGGGATACAGGCATTTGCCACCCTTCCGGGAACTCATCCTTTATACGATGGCGTGGTGATCCTCTACAATACCTTCGGTTATGACTATGACCAATGCCATTGCTTCGAGCTAAAACCCTATACCAATCAAAACGAAACCCTGGCCCATGAAGTAGGGCACTACCTTGGTCTTTACCATACATTCGAAGGAGATGCAGGCGGCACCTCCTGTCCCAATATCCATGAGCAATCAGGCGACAGGGTGGCCGATACACCAGCACATATCAGATCCTACTATTGTCAGACTACGGCTAATGTCTGTTACCCCAATACACACCCTTTTTACGATATGGAAAGGGTACTCCACAATTATATGGGATACACCCCGCAGGATTGTCAGTATGAATTCACACCTGGCCAGGCGGAGCGCATGCGGGCTGTTTTGGAAACCAGCAGAAAGGACCTGCTCCAACCGCAGACACTGCTACCGGTCAACATTTCACAACCACCTCTTTCCTGTACGCCACAAACATCACTGGGCACCCAGGGGGAATATGGGATGGGAATCATCAGTGTTGAAATCGGGGATTTGAAAGCCGGTTCAGGTTCCGCATACCAGGATGGCGGTTATTTGAATAACTGGTGCAACAGTGCCTCCTTTCAACCCGATTCATCATATAGCATCAACGTCCAGACCTTTGGCTCTTATAATGAGGATCTGAAAATCTTTATTGATTATGATAACAATGGTTCCTTTGACCAGAACGAACAGGTTTTTTCTTCAAATAACAGCGCTATTCACATCGGATCATTCATCACCCGAAAAGAAGTTCTGCTGAATACGCCCATACGTCTGAGGATCATTTCCGATTATTTCCAGTTAAACATCCCGGACGCCTGTTATATACCCACTTACGGACAAGTGGAGGATTACACGATCATCTTTGAAAATGATATGGCACCAGATGTTGGACGGGGACTGGCATTGCAATTTGACGGACAAGGAGATTATTTAACAACAAACTTTTCCGCCAACCCGGTGACAGAATCTTTTACTTATGAATTTTGGTGCAAACCACAGGGCGACCCAAAATCATGTCAGGTAATTTTTGACCGGACGCCGCAAAATTTCAGCACCTATAACTTCATGGCTATCTGGCACGGTAGAATTTTCATTTATTTTGGAAAAGAATTACTGTTCATGAACGCACCACCACTGGCATACAATCAGTGGCATCACATTGCTTACACATTTTCGGGAGTTACCCAAAAATTATACATCAACGGAGTTTTGGTCGGAGAAGATGACTTATCGACCGTCAGTAACAATCCGGCGACTCTAAACTTGGGGGCTTTTTACAAGAACTTTTTGTTTTTTAAAGGGCAAATCGACGAGTTGCGTTTGTGGAAAGTAGCAAGAACCGGCCAGCAAATCCGGGAAAACATGCACCTTACCACTAATGTCTTACAAGAGGAGGACATGAGTTATTTTAATTTTAATGCACCTCCGTTCAATAACACGATCACAGATTATATCGGCAACAGCAACGCCTCCCTGATGGGCTCCACGACCCTCACTAATTCAACGGTCAACACGGGCGTTGCCGGTGCCGCTTTTTCCCTGAACAATATTTTGATGAACGATACCATTTCTACAAATGAGGCAGATGCCACGCTTATTTTCTCGAATATCGACAGTGCAGCCACCATCACCGTCATCAAACAAACCTACGAAGTCAATACCACTGCGGGCATTCTCGGAACGTTGGCAGCTCCCCATAAAACCTGGACTATTATCTCTTCCAATCACAAACAATTTCAGCTCACCGCAACTTTCAGGTTTTCAGAACCAATTTTTGAAGACCTCACTGCCGGATCTTACAGGTTGTATTTCAGAAAAGTTGGCAGCGATGCCGCCTGGCAATTGGCACTTGCAGAGGCCATCTCGGTTACCCATTCCGACATCACTTTTACCGGCATATCACGACCCGGGCAATACTGTGTAGTAAGAGTCAACTAAGGTCCTGTGGGCCAGTTAGCTGAAAAAGAACTGCCCTACCGTTTTCCCGGTCCATTTTTTTTTGGAAAAATTCTGGCTCGAGGCAGTCAAAATTTCCGCTGCAAATTATCGGCGTTTTGACCGTGCCCAGCCGGACCGACGCATCGAACCAAGCCGTTCGCTTAAATGGACAGGCCTCCCGCCAACCGCGGTGCTGCAAAAGTTTTCCACAAATTACATCTCCCATGAAGGTCGCAGGAGGATTTGCCCCCCCTTTGTTATCTTTGCCAAAAAACAAACTCATTTTGGCAAGAAAAAGTCAAACCGTCGTAAAAGGGCAACGCACAAAAGAAAAGTCGGGTAAGATCACGCCGTTGATGAAGCAGTACTTTCAAATGAAAGCAAAGCATCCCGATGCCATTTTACTTTTCCGGGTCGGTGATTTTTACGAAACCTTTAGTGAGGATGCGGTGAAGGCATCTAAAGCCCTCTCCATCACCCTGACCAGCCGCAACAACGGCGGCAGTGATATTGAACTCGCAGGTTTTCCCTATCATTCTCTCAACACCTACCTGCCACGACTAATCAGGGCTGGTTATCGGGTAGCCATTTGTGAACAACTGGAAAAACCCTCTCCGGAGAAAAAAATAGTCAAAAGAGGCGTCACCGAAGTCGTGACACCCGGTGTCACCACCGACGAGAATCTGCTCGAACACAAATCCAACAACTTTTTAGCATCTGTTTACTTTGGGAAAAGAGGACAATGCGGCATTTCCTTTCTCGATATCTCTACCGGCGAGTTTCTGGTTTCCGAGGGTGACTTATCCTATGTTGACAAACTGCTACAGGGTTTTAACCCTTCGGAAATAATTTTTGCCAAAGGGAAGTCCGATCTGTTTACCGCAGAATTTGGCAATCGATTCTATACTTTCACCCTCGATGAATGGGTGTTCATGGAAGATTATGCCCGGGAAAAATTATTGGGCCATTTTGAAGTCAAATCGCTGAAAGGTTTTGGCATTGAGAAACTGGAATTGGCTCAGATTGCCGCCGGTGCAACCCTGCATTATCTTGCTACCACCGAAAATAAAAACCTCCGGCACATCTCCTCCATCAGCCGTATCCATCAGGAGAAATATGTCTGGCTCGATCGTTTTACGGTGAAGAACCTGGAGTTGGCTTACAGCCAAAATGAAGGGGGCCTGCCGCTGATTTCTGTTTTGGACAAAACAGTTTCCCCCATGGGAGGGCGGCTTTTGAAAAAATGGGTGCTGCTGCCCCTGACTTCTCTCCGGGAAATCGATGACCGGCACTCGGCGGTTGATTACTTCCTTAAAAATAAGGCAGTCGCCGAAGAGGCCAGCTCTTATATCCGGAAAATGGGCGACCTGGAAAGGCTAATTTCCAGGGTTCCCATGGGAAAAATTCAACCCCGGGAAATCGTTCAGATCAGGAAAGCGCTGGAAGTTACAGAGCCGCTCAAAGTACTCATGGCCGCTTCCGGCCACCCTTTTCTCGAAAAGCTGGCCGACGGTTTCAACCCCTGTAAGGTGCTGCAAGCAACGATTAAGCAACAAATCGTAGAAGAACCACCGGCCCTGATTACCAAAGGCGGTGTCATTGCCGAGGGGTTCCACGAAGAGCTGGACGACCTGCGAAATACCATCCGGAACAGCAAAGAATTACTCGTGGATATTCAGCGGGTCGAGGCAGAACGAACAGGTATCGACAACCTTAAAATTGGTTTTAATAATGTTTTCGGGTATTACCTCGAGGTTACCAATAAACACAAAGGA
>JBFIJS010000508.1:0-3876 GCA_041600595.1 Saprospiraceae bacterium
AAAAATGGTATCGCTTCGGTCTGATAATTTTCATTTTCCAAACTTGTTAGAATTCCATCCGCCCAAGCCAGGTATTGATTGGCGTTCACGGTGTCGTATTTCGCTAATTCCAACAGGCCGGAAGCAGCAATCGTAGCCGCCGAAACATCCCTCGGTTCGTCCGGAATGTTTGGGGCATCAAAATCCCAATATGGGATTAAATCTTTGGGTAAATTGGGGTGGTTGAAAAAATACTGCGCAATTATTTTTGCCTGTTCCAAAAAGACGGATTCGCGGGTGTAGCGGTAAACGGTGGTAAACCCGTAAAGACCCCACGCCTGCCCTCTGGTCCACGCTGATTCGTGAGCAGCGCCCTGATGCGTGTGGCGGTTCTCAACTTCACCGGTTTCGGGGTTGTAGTCAATTACATGATAAGAGCTGTGGTCGGGACGGAAGTGATTTTTCAGGGTAGTGCGGGCGTGCTGTTCAGCAATATGGTAAAAGGAGCTGTCGCCGGTGGCGATGGTCGCTTCAAAAAGCAGTTCGAGGTTCATCATATTATCCACGATGACGGGGAAATCCCATACATCGGCGTGGTGGTCCCAAGAGCGGATCGCGCCGACATTGGGATTGAAACGAGTACTCAAAGTGCGGGCGGCGGTCAGGAAAACATCCCGGTAATGTTGGTCGCCGGTCAGGCGATGGGCGGTTCCGAAAGAGCAAAAAACCTTGAAGCCGAGGTCGTGCGTGCCACTATCCAATTTCTCTTTTTCCAAAGGGGCTTGCCACGTCCGGGCAGCATTGCTCAGTGCCTCCTCTTTACTGAAACCATACAGCTGCCACAAAGTGCCTGCATAAAATCCGCTCGTCCAGGTTTTTGATTTCGTCACATCGAGTGCGCCGTCTTCCTGCAGCGAACGGGGAATGGAGGTGCTGTCGAAGGGTAGTTTGGCCGCATCCGACAGGGCTTTTTGGCTGAGTTGCCCGAGCCGGTTTTGGAGCATCGCTGCGCTGACGACAGAATTTGCATCTTTGGAAGTGGTGATTGGTAGTTTATCGAATAAAAGAAAACCACCGGCCAGAGAGGTAGCAACAGCCAGATAAATGAGGTATTTCATGATGTATTTTTCTGGAAAATGACAAAACGGGAGAGGGGGGCGGCAACCGCACCTCGCCTGAAATGCGGTTGCGCCTACCCGATTTAATGATGCTTCAAAACAACTTTGGTGTCTGTTACCTCACCACTAATTTTTGTGTCATCATCCCCATTTCCGTTTGCAGGGTAACGAGGTACATACCTCTCGGTAAATCAAAGTTCCACTCGAAGCGGTGTTGCCCGGCTCCGAGTTCGCTGTTCATTGGCTGAGCCAACAGTTGACCGCTAAGGCTGCGCACGGAGATACTTGTTTCACTGTTACGTGCAAGTTCAAACCGGAAATTGGCGAGGCCGGAGGTCGGATTTGGGAAAACTTGCAGGTCGAGTGCCTCGTTCACCTCTTCGCCGATGCCATTGACTAATTGTGGGCAGAAAGTGCGGATCCCCACACCACCACCATCGGTTGCGGAGGTGGCGGACAAGGAAGTCTCCGAATAGCACGGGTCAAAATTGTCGAAATCGAAAAGGTTGCCAGAATCAAATGGTGTTCCGGCAAGTAAATCATCCTCAACGATAAAATCAAACATATCCTCCGACGCCGGATTTGCATATAAGTCCTTCACATATTGGAGAATACTCACGGGCACATTGTTCAAGTTTAACGGTTCGCTGAAATAGGCATCATCCGCAGCGGCGCCGAGGTGCTGCAGTACGAGGTCGGAAAGAACGCCGGGGGCATTCACCGTGTCGTTGGTTGCCCAGTACCCTGTCACGTCGTCCGTCCAGAAAATGTTATTATTGGAAATAGTCAGAGACGTATTGGCGAAGAGCGTATCAATCGTAATGACCTTATGAAGATCACCGTCTGGCTGGGTTTGCTCGTCCGTATAAAAAGGACTGCTACCCATCATGATTGGGTTGGAGAACAGGTTGTTCGTAATCTTTGCGGTCAGTACGCTGCCGAGCTGGATATGCCCGTGACGGCCTACGGTATTGAAAGAAGTGCAATGATCAATTTCCACATAGTTGTGCGGGGCTGTCCCACCCTGGCTCCGCAGGAAACGGTCCTGGATATTATGGACGATGGTGTTGCGGATGATGAGCGTGTCCATTGCAAAGTCCCGGCAGTCAACACCCCGGCCATTGCCTTGTAGGATGCGTCGGTTGCCACCGTTGCGGAAGATGCAATTGTCCACGTACATTTTGACGTTGCCTGCACGCACCTGCAGGAAGCCGCCCCGGTCTTTTTCAATGATACAATCAGAGACAATGACCCTGGAGTTTGCCCCGGCAATGCGGATTTTGCCCCAGTCGTGTTGTTCCAGAGCGCCTTTTTCACCAGCAACGATCCAAAGGTTGCGAAGAGTCAGGTCACCTTGCGGCCACATGACATCGGGAAAGCTGCCACTGGCGTTGGGCTTGCGGGATAAAATGGCTTTGTTGTCGGTATTTGTCAAATCCATAGCCTCGATATGGAGCGGCCAGGCAGGTTTGTTTACAATACGGCCCGAGGTGACGTAAACCTTTCCGTTCTCCAAACGGTAAACAGTGTTGTTGTCCACCCTGTCACCGGAAGCTGTCGTATCTCCCATTATGACAGGAAAGATGTCAGTTGGGTTGGAAGGGTCGGCACTGGCCATAATGTCTACGACTCTCTGGGCAGTGATTTGGCTTGACATGAAGCAAGCCAACAGTACAAAAGTGAGTTGGTAAATGTTTTTCATATGAACTTAAGTTTAGTATTTAGTAATGATGCCAATTTTGCTAGATATAACTGATTTGAAGCATTGCTGTAGCCAATTGCCAAAGCAGTAAATCCATAAAAATCAGCGCTTGAGAAATGAGATTCCAATTGTTTTTCAAAAAAAGATGTCCCTTCCTTCAGCGTGCATGTCGCCAAAAGTCTTTTATCGAAATGATCTTCCTGGTTACCGTATCCGATACTGCAAACCCATTGTTGTTGTGAAGCCGTAGGTCTCTATGGTGTTCGTGTAATTTTCGTTGCGTACAAACGTAATATCCCGTTGGTTGGTGAAGTTGTTAAGATTCAGGAATATGCTCCAGTTCTTCTTAAAATTTTGCCGCAGGGAAGCATCCCAACGCCAAAAATGCAGGGTAAACTGATCAAAATCCTTGTTGGAGGAATAGCTCTCTGCTTTCGTGCCTTGATAGGCACCTGATACCCTCGCCGAAAAGCCTTTCAAATCATAACCGAGCGACATGTTGAACACATGTGGTGCCTGGCTTGGCATGGCCACCTGGCGTCTGTTGTTCGTGTAGGTTGTTTCAAAAATGGGCGGTACAGGAATGATAAGCCTCGTTTCCGAGGTGAGGAAAAACACCTCCGTTTCCGAGTCCAAACGGGCGTAGTTTACATTCAGTACGAAGCCGCTGAACGGGAATGGCAGCCATTTAAAATTGGTTTGCAGGTCCACTTCAAAACCCTTGATCGTGGAGGGTTCGGAATTTATAAAAGTTCGGAGTTCATACCCCTTATTGTTCGGGAAACCAAAAGCGTCGGCGGTTTCCTGATCGAATAAATTGGTTCGCCACGGATAAAAAATGTTATCCACTTGCTTGTAAAAAACGCCGAATGAGAGCAACCCGAATTTCCCGTTGAATGCAGAAACGAAGAAATCATAATTGGTCGCCGTGGCATAGTTCAAATCAGGATTACCGGCGTTTATAATTGTTTGGTTGTTATCAATTTGAATGCGCGGGGTCACGTAGGTAAAATCCGGACGGGAAAGGGTATTCGTATAGGATGCCCGGAAGTCCAGCCACTCTGTGGCCTGAAATTT
>JBFIJS010000509.1:0-3876 GCA_041600595.1 Saprospiraceae bacterium
ACCAGAGAACACTGTATTTCGAAGTATTGTCGTAGTTTATTTATACCATTTTTTTTAGGTGACGTAGTATTGTCGTAGTATTAAAAAACCGATGATGTAATTATGTAGTGGAATGAAACATAATAATATGGTGACCCACACCTTATTTTTGCGTTGTTACAATCTGATAAGCAAAATTTTGTATGGATTTTTTAAAATCAGGCAAAAATGTCATTGCAGTAGTATAAAAAGACATATTGTTGTAGCTGAAATACAAATTTTGTTTGTCTTGTTGATTCTTTCACTAATAAAAATGGTAAGTATGAAACCTAATTTACTCCTCCTGCTGGTGGCGTTGTGCACTGGCAATCTATTCTCTCAAACCACGATACTCGATTTCGAGACACCGGGAACTTCTACCACCTTTCAATACTTTGGTAGCACACTGGACGGAACTCTTGGCAATATCATTGCCAATCCTGATCCATCCGGTATCAACACCAGTGCTACTGTAGCCGAGCACATTAAACCTGATGGTTCTCAAGTTTGGGCGGGGGCTTTTTCCAATCCTAACCCGGCTATCCAGGCAGACATGGCGGCCAATTCTCAAATATGCCTGAAGGTTTGGAGTGCCAATACTGGCAAAGTTTCCCTGAAACTGGAAAATTCACCTACCGGCGGCGATAACTGGATCACTGACCAAACCATTGATCAGGCATCCCAGTGGGTTGAAGTATGCTTCAATGCTGCGCTTCCTTCTGTGGAAGCCCCGTTCACTGCCGCTACCGGTCATGTGTATGCAACAGTTGTAGTCTTCTTTGATTTTGGTTCTTCACCCGCCGGAACTGACTGGACCTATTACTGGGACGATCTGGTTTTGAAATCCGGTGGTGGATCTAATACCGGGACAGTTACGTTTTCGGTGAACATGAACGACTACACTGATCCTTTCACTACCGTTTACGTAAGTGGTACTTTCAATGGCTGGTCAGGTGATGCAAACGCAATGAGCGACGATGACGGAGATGGTATCTGGACAGCAACGGTAGCAGATGTTGCTTTTGGCCCGCACGAATTCAAGTTTACAATCGATAACTGGGCTGCTCAGGAATTATTTTCTCCCTACTACGGTACCTGCCTGATCACTACGACCAATGTTGACGGTACATTTGTCAATAGAAGATTGTCCGTCAGTGGTGATGCGACCTTGCCGGAATTCTGCTTCAATAGCTGTTATTCTTGTGGTGAAGGAGTTGAGATCACATTTCAGGTTGGTTCAGGAAATATTGTAGCCAGTCCGGATGGCTTGTTCGTAGCTGGTGGTGGCAACTTCGGTAACCCCGGCGATTATCCGTTAAACGATGATGACGGCAATGGTGTCTGGGAATTAACAGTAGAGCGTGCCAACGGGTTTGAGTCTTTCTTCACTTTCACCAATGGCAATTGCCCTGATTATTCTTGCAAAGAAAATATTGAAGGTCAGTCTTGTGCCAATCCTGACAATTTCAACGATCGAAAAATAGGTCCTGTAACGCAGAACGTCACCCTGGCCACTTGCTTCGGCGAGTGCACGGATGGCTTTGATACCTGTTCTGGCTCTACCACTGCTGCTAATGTAACTTTCCAGGTAGACATGAATGACTATACTGAGCCATTTACCACGGTTTACCTCAGTGGACAAATGAACGGCTGGGCTGGTGATGCCAACCCATTAACGGATGCCGATGGCGACGGAGTTTGGGAAACGACACTGATGCTGGCACCGGACACTTATGAGTATAAATTTACACTGGACAACTGGGCAGTAGATGAGCAATTTGCTCCGGATGAAACATGTGTTATTTCCATCAACAATGGTGAATTTGTCAACCGCATTGTAACTGTTGAAGAAGACATGACCGTTTGTTTCTTTTGGAATACCTGCGATGCGTGCGAAGCGCTGTCAACCAACGATTTGACGATCGACAACAACTTCTTCAACCTGCAGCCTAATCTGGTGGATAATTTCACCAACCTGTCATTTGCCAAAATGTCATCCAACGAAAGGCTGGTCAGGGTTTTCAGTGCAACCGGTGTACTGGTCTTCGAGCAAAAAGTAGCGGGTTCGCTCACGATGCTCCACCTGAATACCAGCAATTTCCAAAAAGGCATTTATTTGGTAAATGTGCTGGACGGCGACGTACTCGGCACCCAGAAAATGCTGAAACTGTAATTTTCTTGGTGATCCGTTTTGCGGATCCAATCATTTTATAAAGGCTTGGTAAACGGTCAACGTTTTTTTGACTTTGACCGTTTACCCCGCCTATTCCTGGTCCGTCTCTCCTGTGTATTTTTCCTGAAAAATAATACATGCCAATTGCGCTTTTGCGGCTTTGTAAAACTGTGGCTGGCCTTTTTTTGTGCTGGAAACAGATCGGGCGTTCCGCTTATCAAAATCAATAAAGTTCGTCCTTTTCATCGAACTTGCATGAAAACGCCAGGCTATTATTAATGGTATTCAGGTCTCTTATCCATTCAACTAATTGCATAAAAACTAAGGTTTCATACAAATCTGGTGGTACGGGAATTTTAATTTCCGTGCCGCTAACTTATTTGAAGATTATGAATTTAAAAAAAACACTGACATTCATCGTTTGCCTGTTTATTATCGGGCAAACTTTTGGTCAGAACAAATTGACCGGCAAAATAACTGATGCTGAAACAGGGGAAGCCCTGATCGGGGCAACGGTTGTTTTTCAGAATTCATCCAATGGAACTGTCACTGATATTGATGGCAGTTTTGAATTGATTAATGAAAAAAACTATAAAAATTTAGAGGTTAGCTACACCGGGTACGAAAACCTGGTCGTGCCAATTGAAGGCCGGGACTATATTGAGATTTCCCTGGGATCGGGCGTCACGGAGCTGAATGAGGTTATCGTAGTTGGTTATGGTGTGCAAAAGAAAAGTGTAGTCACGGGGGCTATTTCCAAAGTAACGGCAGAGGAATTGGAAGATCAGCCAATCAGCCGTATTGAGCAGGCCCTTCAGGGGCGGACCGCCGGTGTCAGGGTAACCTTGAACTCTGGTCAGCCGGGTGCAGGTGCCACCGTTCGGATCCGGGGAACTGCCACCATCGGCAACTCTGATCCGCTCTATATTGTAGATGGCGTGCAGATCGAGGGTGGCATTGACTACCTGAACCAAAACGACATCGAATCTATTGAGGTACTTAAAGATGCTGCCTCTGCTGCTATATACGGTGCCCGTGCCGGTAACGGTGTAGTCATCGTGACCACCAAAAAAGGTAAGAAGGGTAGTATGGTCGTTAATTATAATGGCTACTACGGCACCCAGAATCCCTGGCGGAAGCTGAACCTGCTCAATGCCACTGAGTATGCTATTCTGACCAATGAAGCCTCCGCAGCTGCCGGTCAGGGTATCGTGTTCGAAGACCCCAGGTCACTGGGAGAAGGCACCGACTGGCAGGATGCTATTTTTAATTTTGATGCTCCAATCCAGAACCATGAGATCAACATGTCTTCGGGTAGTGAACGTTCCACTTATTACTTATCCTTCGGTTATTTTGATCAGGAAGGGATTGTCGGAAACAAAGATGACAGCCGCTGGCAACGGTTCAGTATTCGTTTGAACGCTTCCCACAAAATAACTAACCGCATCGAGTTTGGTACCAACATCGCCTATTCTCACGTGGTGGGCCGGGGAGTAGCTGAGAACACAGAATTTGGTTCGCCGCTCGGTCGTGCCATCAACCTGGACCCAATCACTCCGCTGTTCGAAACAGACGAGGCAGTACTTTCCCAACCAAGGTATGCTAACAACTTTGATCAACTGGTCAGAGATGAGCAGGGGCGGATATATGGTATCTCCGATATCGTCACCTCCGAAATCCTGAAC
>JBFIJS010000510.1:0-3863 GCA_041600595.1 Saprospiraceae bacterium
GTGACAGACCAATAAAAAATAACTTCAATATTTCATCTTTTGCTTTTCCTGAAAACAATAAACGTAAGCTTCGAATTTATTTTTTAGAAAAATGCCGGTTCAGGAAATACTCGCTTCCACAAAGTTTTTTCCGTTCCATTTACCCAACCAGACAACCTCTTTGCCAACATCCTGGTAATGGCGGTAAGTATTGATGGCTGCGTCCTTGTCTTTGCGATGCATAGTGATGTTGTTTGGATGGTTTTTGATCGTGAAATAGTACATACCTTCACTATATTCAAACCCCTTAGTGCTACGTCTCATGATTTATTAAAAGATTTTATTTATGAAATAAAAATTAATGCCGCGTAATCAGATTGTTCAACCATATCCCGCATCGTTGGCTTGTTCTGGTTTTTTGTTCTGTTGAAAGTTTGAACCGGAGGGGCGTTGTTCCAACCCATATACTGAATAGAAATCCGGGCCGGACGCCAGTCATGCCCGATTAATGGGGGAAGGGCACCCGCCGCCTTTCAAAAGAAAAAAAGAACGCTCCAAAATTTTACAGGGAGGCTTAACATACAAAGCACTTACGATGGGTAATAAAGTAGTTGTAATGATAGCGTTTTTACCCGGCATTCAAAAACAATTACTTTGTTTTGTACGGTTCAAGGCTTGTATTTGCCAAACGAACCCGGGGACGCAACAATCGGTGCGTTATTTTACTGCCTGGACGGGCCGGCAGCTCTTGACACCACTTGCTCCGCACACAGCCATTCCCCGCAAACGCCCACGAAGTACTAAATCTCACCAAAAAGTCCGCAATCTCATTTCAGGACGATTGACCGGGGGTATCCGCCTCATCTTTGCATTGTCAATTCAATCAAACTATTTGATACAGATCAAATGCGATGTGACACAAGTTTTTTAGAAACACCGGAGGAGCACCAGTCAAGCTGCAAAAGCGACTTTCAAGCTGCTCCGGATTTTATACATAACTTCTGTAACACGGCATTCCATACCGTGTAATCTAAACTAATTTATGAAATGCGGCGCAGGGAATTTCCAGCTTTAATTGACCCCCAACGTGCGCCTCCAGGGATCTTAAGGGGGAAAAGGTGGCGTTGCCACCTTTTCCCCCTTAAGATCCCGTTGGGCCGAGCAGTCTGATGCCTCAAAGCGAGATGAATCCTCCGGCCCACTTGCATGAAAGAAAATTAAAGAAAATTTAAATTACAGAGTATTCAATCTGAACGAAAAAACAAAACCAGGCTTTCGGCACGACCACCGAAGGCACAGGAATCCTTTTGTCAAAAAATTAATCATCAAAATTCAACTTCATGAAAAACTCAATTTTCTTCTTACCAGCCGTTCTTTTCCTCACAGTGTTCACGCTTTCCTGTGAATTTGAAAAGGAAATTCAGCTCATTGACAACCCCATCAACACCACCGCCGAGTTGTCGGAAGCACTGGACGATATTGTGGACGAAACCGACGTGCCCGGATTTGCGGTCACGGTGGTCAAGGGCGACGATATTTTGTTCCAGGAAGCATTTGGTTATGCCGATGTGCAGGCCAGAAAACGATACACCAATGAGACCATCCAACACATTGCCTCCGTCAGCAAAACGTTTGTCGGCGCAGCGGTGGTGAAGGCGATTGAACAAGGATTGTTCACCCTGGAAACGAATATCAACGACCTGCTGCCGGTAGAAGTCATTAACCCAAAACAGCCGGACACCGACATTAAGGTCAAACACCTCGTGACCCACACTTCCGGTCTCCTGGACAACGCCCAACTGTACACCGCCAACAATTATTACATCCTCCCCGGTGAAAACCTGAACACCGAAGGGGCACAAGTAATGACCGGGCAACTGGGAATCGACCAAAGGGAAGCCCGTGATCTCGACGAGTTTCTGGCAGAATACTTCCTGGCGGACGGCGATCTGTACCGGCCCGATAATTTTGCCAATACTGCTCCCGGCAGTACCTGGGCTTACTCCAACGTGGCCACCGGACTGATGGGTCTCATCATCGAAGCAGCCAGCGGAATGCCTTTCGATGTTTATGTGAAAACGGAAATTCTGTGGCCTTTGGGCATGAGCCGGTCCACCTACGACATTGCCGAGGCCGACCGGGAGCATCTGGCCAGGTGGTACCTGGATAAAAACACCCCGTTTCCACTCTACGGCAACGATTCGTATGTGGAAGGCAGCCTGTTTACCAACAATGAAGATTTGGGTGAATTCCTCCTCGAAATGACCGGGGGAGCCCAGGGTTTGTCATCCAAACTTTTTTCCCAATATGGCTACAACCTGCTTTTTGCCGACCAACTTCCCGCCGGGGTCGTACCTGCTGACTTCGCCGACAACCACGGTGTTTTCTGGATAAAGGACGGCAACTACCTCAAACATGGCGGCAACAGTCTGGGGGTATCAGCCTACATCGAACTCGAAAAAACGGGCAACGCAGGCTACACCTTTATGACCAATATGGACGCTTCTTTTGACCCCACCGCCTACCGGGAGGTTGCAGAAAAGGTCGATGCCGTGATAAAGGAATACCTGTCCGAAAACTAACCCATAAAACACTAAACCCTTCAGAATCAGAAGTGTACACCTCGCCCTTAAAGGGGACGGGTATCTTTCAACTCAAAAAATAATACAATCATGAAAAACCCGATCGCAATTCCCGCTATCGCCACCATACTGCTCACGCTGCTATTGTTGCCGGTGCTGACTTCCGCCCAGGATCTCACGCAAACGGTGAGAGGAGTAGTCAGGGATAAAGATAGCCAGTTGCCCCTCATTGGGGCGGAGGTTACCCTGTTGCATAGCGACCCGTTGCAGGGAGACATCACCGACGAAAACGGCCAGTTCCGAATGGAAAATATACCCGTGGGCAGAGTCACGCTGCAACTATCATATCTTGGATACGAAGGACAGCTTGTACCCAACATTGTAGTAAATGCCGGGAAAGAAACCATTCTCGAACTGAGCATGCAAGAGGCGGCAACCGAGTTGCAGGAAGTTGTCGTAAAGGCTTTCCAGGGAAATGGCCAGCCCATCAATCCAATGGCGATAGCTGGTGCCAGATCCATTTCCATGGAAGAAATGAACCGGCTGGCAACGGGGTTTAATGATCCGGCATTGATCACTTCCAGTTTTTCCGGAGTCACCAATTCCGGGACCGGCGGCAACGACATCATTGTCCGTGGCAACTCTCCAAAGTACATGCAATGGCGACTGGAAGGCGTGCCCATCACCAACCCCAATCACTTTGCCGACCAAAACGCCGCCCTGGGTACGACCAGTATTTTAAACAGCAACCTGCTGGCCACTTCGGATTTTTTCACCGGAGCCTTTCCCGCCGAATTCGGCAATGCGCTGTCCGGAATTTATGATGTCCGGTTGCGAAATGGCAACAATGAAAAAATGGAGGCCATTCTCGGAGTAGGCCTGATCGGTACGGACCTCACCCTGGAGGGGCCATTAAAAAAAGGCTACGGCGGTTCGTTTATCGCTAACTACCGCTATTCCACTTCTTCTCTCCTGACTAAAGCAGGGTTGATAGATGTGGACGGTGACCCGAGATTTCAGGACGCAGCCTTTAAGCTGAATTTACCAACACCAAAAATGGGGACTTTTTCGCTGTTTGGCATCGGTGGTCTCAGCCAGTTTGAGTTGGTCAATGCCACTCCGGATAACACCGATTTACCGGGCGACGACATTTTCAGCGGGTTAATTTTTGAAGATTACAACAAGTCTTCCCATTTGTATAATGTAGGACTGAATCACACCCTGGCACTATCTGAACAGAGCTACCTGAAAAGTTCGCTTTCTGTTTCTCTGGAAAACCTGGAGCAGGCCGTTTTTCAAAAA
>JBFIJS010000511.1:0-3855 GCA_041600595.1 Saprospiraceae bacterium
ATGCCTCAAAGCGAAGTGAATCCTTCGGCCCACTTGCAGGAAAAAAAATTAAAGCAAATTTAAATTACACAGTATTCATTTTGCCGGCATAAAAGTAAAACACATCTTAGCACATCCTTTTGGTAATAAAGGTAATTATTGTCAGAAAGGCCAGCTTTTCGGGATGCTGATTTGTTTGACATCAGCTAAATGATGATTCTAAAGTCCTGTAAGGCAAAGAATGCATAAATGTGCAAACAACAAGCGGGCTCTCCTTTTTTTCAATCCATTTCTTTCTAAACAGCATCAAATCATGATGATCGAAAAACTCAAACTTCCAGCGCTGCTGTTTTCCTTATTGTTGGTTTTTCCAATGAAAGCGCAAAAATCATTGGCCGAAAAACTCGGTTACGATAAGAATACGAAATTATTGATCATTCATGCGGACGACCTGGCGGTGGCCCATTCGGAAAACAAAGCCAGTTTTCTTGCGATGAAAATCGGCATGGTCAATTCAGCCAGCATCATGATGCCCTGTCCGTGGGTTTCGGAGGTTGCCGATTTTGCCAAAGAGCATCCGGATGCCGACCTCGGCCTGCATCTCACCCTGACCAGCGAATGGAAACACATCAAATGGGGGCCCGTTGCGCCAAAAGGACAGGTGAGTAGCCTAATCAACGAACTGGGCTTTTTTTATGACAATTGCCTGGACTTTGGCAAAAATGCCCGGGTGGAAGAAGCGGAAATCGAATTGCGTGCGCAGATCGAACAAGCCTACAAAATGGGGATCCGCCCTACCCACCTCGACACCCATATGGGCTGCCTGGTTTTCAACAGTCCGGAATTGTTTGGGGTTTACCTGAAGTTGGGTCGGGAATACAATTTACCGGTGATGGTGGGCCGCTTTTTCCTGCAGGCAGCACCTCCAGCATTTTTAGAATTTATCCAACCGGAAGATGTGATTTTAGAAAAAATACTGACCGCTAATCCCGATGATTTTGCCGGTGGCCTGGCCAATTATTACGAGAATGCCCTGACCAGCCTCTCCCCTGGCGTCAATATTCTTTTGATCCATTTGGCATTCGATGATGCCGAAATGCAGGCGCTCTCAGTCGACCACCCGCTGTGGGGTGCTAAATGGCGGCAGGACGATTTTGACTTCTTCACCAGTAAAAAATGCCAGACTATCCTGCAGGAGCAACAAATCAAACTAATCACCTGGAGAGATATTCAGCGGGTTGTTTACGGAAAATAGCTTTGCATGCCTGCAGTAGTCAGTGCTGACAAATTCAGGTAAAAGACAGGGTTGTTTTGATGAAAGAAATCAACGGATCAAGGTCGTATGTCCGGTATAGCTGTCCGAGAAACCATCTATATAATCAACTTTCGCCGACCATATGTAAACGCCGGCCGGCATTTTCTCTCCTCTGAAAGTCCCATCCCAACCGATCGTCAGATCATTGATCGGAAAATCGAGCGCCTCGTACATCAGCTCTCCCCAGCGATCGAATACCCGGAAAAAAACGATTTTGGACACCATCCTTGATTTTCCGTGTACATGCAGGAGGTTATTTTCCCCGGGCCCGTTGTCATCGGGGGTAAAACCGGTCGGCACATTGATGGCCCTTTCGGTCTGGACAAAAATGCTCACCTGATCTTCTGCCTTACACCCGGTTTCACTGGTAACGATCAGGGTCACCAGTGTCGAGCTAATGGCATCAAAAGAGGTGACCCGCCAGGTGGGATGATTGGAACGAACGATGGGGTTATTGGATCGCCATTGGTAAGTATAGTTGGAAAAATCAGCCGAGTCGATATTTATCAGCTGTGGATCAATGTAGACTATTTCGCCGTAGGGTACAAAGATGTCATTGCCCAATTCTACAGAAAAAGGTTCTGGTTCTTCCAATAAAATATCCGGCAAATCGACCTGACAACCACGACTATCCCGGATCGAGCCGGTATAAAAGCCCGGTTCAAGTGATAAAAAATTGGGGTTGGAAACAAAGTCACTGCCATCCAGGCGATAAGTATAAGGCGGTGTACCTCCCAGCCCCTCCAGTTGGATGACCCCATCATTATCACCCGGACAAGAAACATTTTCAATTTCTGCTCCCAGACCCAAAGCCTGGGCAGGTTCCGTTACCTCTACGGTTGCCAGCAAGGAACAGCCGTCGGCATCTTCCACGAACAGGGTGTACTCCCCGGCTCGCAGTCCAACCGGGTTGGCAACCGTGCTGCTGTAATTGTCAGGGCCAGTCCAGGAAAAAATATAGTTTCCTGACCCTCCGGAAACCACAGATTGAATGCTGCCGGTACTGTCTCCCTGGCAAAGTACTTCTGTAGTGGAAAAGACAACATCGATGGCGGGGGTTTCTGTAATGGATACCGATGTATTCGCTGAGCAGTTGTTGGCATCGGTCACAGTCACAGAATAGTCGCCGGGCAGGAGTCCGAACGCATCTTCGGTAGTCTGTCCGTTACTCCACAAATACAAATAAGGAGCCGCACCACCCGTCACACTCAGGTCGATCATACCCTCCGGGTTATTGCAAGCAGCATTGGTTGGCGAGACGGATAATTCCAACCCTTCCGGCTCCCCTACTCCGATACATCTGGTAATTGTGCAATTATTGGAATCGGTAACGACCAGGCAGTAATTTCCGGCCACCACATCCAACAGATTGCTTCCTGTCTGTCCGTTACTCCACTGATAATTGTAGGGAGGAACGCCTCCGGTCACAGTTGAGGTCACCCGGCCGGAGGCCTCATTAAGACATAAGGCATTGGTCGACACGAACGAAATGGCTATTTCATCGGGTGCACCGATTTCAATCAGATCACCGGTAGTACAACCTGTTGCATCGGTGATGGTCAGCGTATAAATACCGGGTGGCAAAGCGGTCAGCGTTGGGGTGGTTGCTCCGTTACTCCACTCGTAGGAATAAGGTTCGTTGCCTCCGGAAACATCAACCGAAACCGTCCCGTCCGCTCCTCCAAAGCAGCTGACGTTCGTTCCTGTAATGTTGGTCGTCATACCGGAAGGCTGATTAATGATCGCATCGGCGAGTACCTGACAACCGTTTGCATCAGTGACCGCAACCGTGTAAACGCCGGCCGGGAGGTTATTGACAGTAGAAGAGGTCGCATTCCCGGCACCGCCATCCCATTGGATGAAATACGGCGTTACCCCACCCTCAATACTTACCGAGGCCGAACCGGTATTGGCACCATTGCAACCAATACCAGTGGTCGTTATTTCCAACTCCAGCGCCGGAGGCTGGGTAATGGGAAAATTGAAATTATCGGTGCAGTTATTGGCGTCGACAATAAAAACGAAAGCCGAACCGGGAAGCAAACTGGTCGCAGTATCCTGCTGCTGCCCGTTGCTCCAATCAATCAGATAGGGTGCCGTTCCGCCCACCACCTGAACCGTGGCGGCGCCATCACCGGCATTGAAACAAGAAACGTTATTCAGGATTTCCAGAATGCCATACAGGCTGTCCGGTTCATTGACGGTCACCGCTATGGAATTGGGACAGCTCCAGGAGTCGATCACGGTCAGGGTGTAAGTCCCACCCGACAGCCCCGTAAAAACCCCCTGTGCAGAAGGAGGGGAATTGTCGAGGGTAAAAGCATAATCTCCTGCTCCTCCGGTGGCGGCTGCGTTGATCAAGCCATCCCCGTCGCCGAAACAATCGAGGTGGTTGATGTTGCCGATCATCAGTGCAGGCGCATCACAGCCAGGCGTTGTACAGGTCGCACTACCGATCAAACCTTCACAATCGCCCACTGCCCTCACCTCAATGGTCACGGTTTCATTTAAGCTCAAACTGTCTGCAACATGTGAAAGCTGCCCATTATTCGGGGCCTGAA
>JBFIJS010000512.1:0-3851 GCA_041600595.1 Saprospiraceae bacterium
CGAACCTCGCCTTTAGTATGATCATCAACTGCGGCCTCATAAAAATCATTGAGGATATAGTTATAGGCCTGCGAATTATTATCCAGGACCCCGTTCAGGTCGTGGCCAATAGCATTACCTACTACATTTATGCCATTATCGTCTTCCAACTTCACCAGTAGCAGCGGGTTGGCACTGGTGATTCCTCCAAAAACAAAACTTTCGTCATCCATAAATACCTCTACCCGGGGGCCCTGGTCGTCGGCGAGTGCATTGGGGTCGGTACCACCGACTACAACCTCCTGATAGTTACCGGCGGCATCAGCCATCTGGGCTTCATCCGAGGCATAATAACTGAGCTTGCAGTTGCCGTAGTTGTAGTCAATGTCCTTAGGCACGACAAAAGTGAAGGAGAACCGACCATTGACCACGCTGGCCCTTCCTTTGAAGATGATGTTTTTCTGTAGGTCGAAATTGAAAATCGGGCTGCCCGGGTCCTGGCCCAGAGTCTGATAAGTCACTTTTTTATCGTAAACTGATGGATAAACAAGGCCATTGAAGTTGGATAGCAGGTTGCCGGAATCGTCCTGTACTTCCCCCTCGATTGTTACTTTTTGCAAAGAGCGAATGGTATCGGTAACGGCTGAAGAAACGGGCACCCCATTTATTTTGGTAGTCGCCACCTGATAATTGGGCAATGCCAGTTTTTGAGAGGGATCGCCTATCAGCAAAAACTTCCGGGAGTTGGTTGCGCTGCCTACTTTATTCTTGGAAATCCGGAGCACTTCCCCAAGGGTTGGCGGGTCGTTGTTTAACTTATTGAATAAAGTGTCCATTGATGCCCGGGTCAGTTGTTCATTTGCATTGGCAAAAACGGGGCGTACCGTGGTGTACAGGCCAATCGTACCGCCTTTGTCATTTAAAAAACACAGCTCACCACCACTTGTAAAGGCCGGATTGTCAAACCCTGTGAAAGAACAGGTAGCTGTAATGATCAGGGGCATTCCATTTTTATTGGACCAACTCAGGATGTCTTCAATTTTCAGTACCCGTTCCTGCGTCCAGCCTTTGGTACCACCGTGCCCGAGGTAAACCATAGCAAGCAACCCTTTAAACATGTTGGTATTGATAGCGTCGGTAGCCAGGGGAACCCTCGTGCCACCGGATGTTGATACCTGAGGGTAAGCATCGAGATACACTTTATCGATATTAAGGTTCTTGTTTTTTTTACCGATATGAGTGGCGATACGGTCGCACCCGCCGGTATGAGTGTTATTATCTTCATCGTCACCGACAAAAAGAATCCTGTTCCGCCAGTCGCGCAGGTTTTCGGGTTTCGTATCGTAAAAAATGATTTTGTCCACTGCTGACCTGGCTTCCGCCAATGTCTTAACGGGCAAGCGCCCTACCCCTATATCGAGCGATCCATTACTGATATTGGCCCCTTCGCCCTCACTCAGCAGCCCATAAAAATCGTCGGAAGGAAATGCAGAAATTGGGCTCAAAGAATTATTCGTTTCGTAAACGGTGATAAAATCACCACCCAATTGATGAATATTCCTTGGGTCAAAGGAACCATCACCGAACAACAACAAGTAGCGGAATTTGTCTGGCTGTCTTTTCAGCAGCATGACGGCAAAGTCTCTGATTGCCCCCGCATCTTTTCTCCCGGAAGAAAACTCATTGAACAACTGGTTGATTTCCACGATGGCAACATCCATTCCACTGAAATCGCGACGGTGTTGTGCCAGCCGCTCTGCTTCTTCGCCAAAGGCCTGCGGATAAATGATAACCAGTTCTACATCGTCGATTCCATGAATATTTTGATTCGCCACCGGCTCACTGGAAATAGCTTCAGCCGAAAGGAATCCGGTATTCTTATTAAAAGCTATAAATTCCTTCAATTCTTCCGTACTGGCAGAGAAGGAAAGCTCTGCTCCGCTCAAACTGGCTTCCTGCCTGCGGGGAAATAACGGGTTGCTGATATCCCAAACCGTGATATTAGCCGAGGCATTTCCCAGCTTAAAGGTGCTGACCGGGTAGTTCAATGTTTCCACGTCCCGGAAAATCAGTTGACTGCCGGACATAGACAACTGCCTGCGAAAATCGAGCTGGATGTAATCCAGCCAGCCTTCGTTAAACGAACTCCCGCCTTTGTTAAATTCCAGCTTCAGATCGAATGGCCCGCCCGGAGTGAATTCCCCTTCAATAAACCTTTCGTAGGCATACGTATCCACCGATCCACCCTCCGTTCTGCTGAATGAACTGCTCGTAAACCTATTGCCATTGGCCGTGATCGAGAAGCTCGTACCATTGGTTTCCACCCTTCCGGCAAAAGCTGCCCGGAGGTAGGTTCTGGCACTTGTCACGAGATTTTCTACCTGAAATTCATCTGAATAATCTTCTTCGACTCTGACCTTGAACTGATCCCCGTAAAAATTTCTGCCCGATCCTTGCCCGAACGACCATTGGTGCATGAGATTGATAAGATCTTTCTCATATTTTATAAAGTCATTAAAAGTGGTGGAATTGTAGGTGCTGCCCGTTGGGGAGGACTGCGTATTTATGCGTAACCCGTTGCCAGGGCTTATTTTTATAAAGTAGTAGTTTTTGGTATCGTAACAATTCATCGGATAGTCGAACACCCCTTTGGACGGGTTGTAACGCCAGACGTTGGCGCCTTGCCCATAAAACAGGATATAGTCTCCTTCATTGAACTGTCCATCCGTTTCACCGACTATTTCAATTGCATTTTCAATCAGGTCATCGGCACGTTCGGCTTCCACCAGCTCGGGGAGGATGCCTCCACCGTTGCCGAATAATTTGATGGTACGCGGATCAATGTTGTCCACGTCAATGCCCATTTCATTTTTCAAAAAATTGTAATCCAGCTTGTGGACTCCTGTTGCATTGACCGCCAGTTTATAAATTGTTCCATCCGACAAAACAGATGTGAAGGTGTTTCCATTACGAGCACCAGACGGTGCTGACAGGGTACGGTATGAAAGGCGTATTTCAAAAGAGACCAAACGTTCAAATTGTCCGCTACCCGTTTTCCGGATGGGTACAAAAGAGATTCTTCCGTAATGGTCAGCCCTGTCTTTTTCCACCGATACGTCAATACGGATGTTTTCCGACAACGTGGCATCATCCGCTGAAGGCGTTTTATCATATGGCTCAAAGACGGCGTTGTTAAACACTGCCTGCACTTCGCTGTTGTTAGTCAGCAAAAACCGGTTGGAGTAACGGGGTAAAGTGGGGAAATTTTCGTCGTAAACAGCCCCCTCAAAATGACTGATATAATAGGTGCCGGCATCCTCGGCAGGCACCAAAGTCGCTTCTTCCGACCAATTCAAAGAACCTTTTAATACGGCAGGACCGTTGGCAAAAAGAACGGAGCAAAAGAAAAGTGAGAGAATGGATGTTACTATTTTTTTCATATTACGAGTTGGTTAATTTTTAAAACGGGAAGCTTGTCAGACCAAATAAAACTGCGTGATAATTTTGTCCGTTTCAGAACGTTCATGAAAAACAACTATGATACTGGATGTCTTTTTAACAGAAAAAAGATGGCACGCCGACAAAACCTCAGCATTTTGCGACCAGGCTTCTGCAGGCTTGTTCGCCGTAGTTTTGACAATCTGTGATTTAATGCCACCATTCCAATATTCAAATTACTACCTTTGAGGAATAACAAAGCGTCGCATTCACTTCAATATTAAACCTTCCTTAAACAGTGTTTTGCAAACTTAAACTATTTGCGATACCAAAAATGCGTCAATGAAGTCAATGATAAGACAAATACTTAGCTTAGCTACCGCCGTTCTGATCACCACAACGGCCATTTGGGGCCAGGACCCTGTATTCAGCCA